>CALZOR010000011.1 GCA_945827785.1 uncultured Bacteroidales bacterium
GAATAAAGGACTGTCCAAAGGCTGCTGCACTGCTCTGTAGCAGTCACCTTGTAGAGGTGTGTACGAGAAAGGGATGCCTGGTCGTTTTCATCAGATCCACCGCAGTAAATATCGTCTGCCATGATGTCTGATACGAACATGAGAGGAGTATATCCCCATCCATAGTCAAGCCAGTTAAGTGGGTTGTAAGCGGCCACCATAGACTGCATGATGCGGCTTTCATCGATAAAATACTCATCGATAGGCTCTGCTGAGTTATGAACAGGGGTGATGAAACCCTTGCCGCAACCAGTAAGCGAGAGAACAGCAACTGCGCTCAGTATATAAATCAATTTTTTCATTGTTTCATGCATTTTTAGAAGTTAAGATTCAGACCAACAGAGAATGTACGTGCCTGTGGATAGACACCCTTGTCAATACCATAAGCGGTACCATATCCGCCTGAATCACCTGTAACTTCAGGGTCACAACCGGTGTATTTGGTAATTGTGAAGAGGTTCTCGGCCTGGCCATAGACTCTCAGACGCTGGATGCCGACTTTCTTGGTCCATTTCTGAGGAATGGTGTAACCAAGCTGGAGGTTACGGCAGCGGAGGAATGCTGCATTCTCCATGAGGGCATCTGAAATGTAGAGGTTAAGACCGTCAGATGTTGTGAAACGAGGCTGAGTGTTTGAAGTACCCTCGCCTGTCCAGCGATTGAGGACGTTCTTGTTAAGATTGACTTTCGGAAGGTCGGTACGACGATAGACATTGAGCGTATGTACGTTACCGAACTGACCCTGCATGAGCATGCTGAAGTCGATGCCTTTCCACTCGAATCCGAGGGTGATACCCACGTTCCAGTCTGGCATACCTTTTCCGATATATGTACGGTCTTCGTCACTGATCTGGCCGTCATTGTTGACATCCCTCATCATAAGGTCTCCCGGAACTGCATTCGGCTGAATCTTCTGGGTCTCGCCGGTTTCAGGATTTGTCCATGTGTAGTTGTCAATGTCATTCTGGTTCTGGAAGACGCCTTCAACCTTGTATCCATAGAAATATGGGAAAGGAAGGCCTACATCACCTCTTGCCATAACACCATATTTTCCGCTGCTGGCTGAAAGGTAGGTTGCTTCATCGCCAAGATAAGTGAGCTTGTTCTTGTTGAAAGTGGCGTTTGCGTTGATGAAATAGCTGAAATCGCCGTAAGTATCACGGTATGAAAGTTCTATCTCAACACCACGGTTGGCCATGTTGCCGAGGTTACCGGTAGGAGCGGACTCACCTGTGTATGAAGGAACAGGGAGGCTGAGGAGCATACCCTTGGTGGTCTTGTCATAGTAGTCGAAAGTAGCTGTGAGCTTGTTGCCCCAGAAACCGAGGTCGAGACCGAGGTCGAACTGGCGAGACTCCTCCCATCTTACGTTAGGGTTTGCAAGTCCTGAAGGTTTTGAACCCTGCTGAAGGTTCTCAGTGCTGCCCTGAACGCCGAAGTGGTAGTTGTTTCCTCCGTTCATATAGACTGCATATACGAAGTCACCGATGCTGTCATTACCGTTGACACCGTAAGAAGCACGGAGCTTGCCTGTTGACAGCCAGTTCACATCCTTGAGGAAGGACTCATTCTTGAAGTTCCATCCAAGGGAGATTGAAGGGAAGTAACCCCATTTGCTGTTGTCACCGAAACGTGATGAACCGTCCATACGGATTGTGGCCTCTGCCATGTAGCGCTCATCGTAGTTGTATGAAACTCGTGCGAAATATGAAGCAAGAGAGTAAACGATTGAGTTCCATGAACCCCAGCCATTGCGCTGTCCGTCGCTCTGGGTTCCGAGGGCTGTATTTACAGAGATTTTCCAAGGGTCATACTCGTACTGGATGTTCTGACGGGATGCACCTACGTTGGAACTATGGGCCCTGATTGCAGACTGTCCGAGGAGAGCTCCTACAGTGTGTTTTCCGAATGTCTTGTTGTAGGTGAGGACATTCTCGACCTGCCATCTCAGAGCTCTGTTCTTCTCCATCGATGCTGAAGAAGCATAAGTTGTCTTGGTTGTACCGTCTTCGAGAGTGGTAACCGTGTCGAGGTTATAACGTTTAGCATTGAGGAAGTACTGGATATTGTATCCATGGTTGCCCCAGAATGCAAGGTCAACGCCTACTGAGGTTTTAAATTTGAGGTTGTCCCAGATTGTGAGTTCTGCCGATCCGCCTGCGATGAACTTGTCTGTGTCATATTTTGTTCCAGGAAGGCTGAGGTCAGCCAGAGGGTTTTTCATCTCGTTGTAGATAGCATCATCGGCAACTGTATAATATCTGCCTGTACCTGCCTCTTTCACGAGATATTTGAACTGCTGCTCGGTATATCTTGTCCTGTATCCTTCTACTGTTGCATCGTCAGCATAGATAGGCTCGATAGGAGACATCGCCATAGCCGATCCGAGAGGTGAGCCATACTCTGAGTTGCCGTCGATACCTGTTGAATTGATGTGAGCATAGGAAACAGTGGTCGAAAGGACGAGCTTGTTGAGATAATCTCTGTCAGCGGTGCGGTCCATTGCCGTCGCATTGAGGTTCTGGTGAACGGTGAAACGGTCATAGTTTGAACGTCCGAAGTTACCGCCGACGATACCTTCCTTGGTGTAGTAACCAGCAGAAATAGCATACTGAATTCTGTCTGTACCACCATTGACACTGATGTCATGCTTCATGACTGGAGCGTTCCTGTTGAGCACGGCTCCGACCCAGTCTGTTCCCTCGCCATACTGATATGGGTCATCATAAACAGGAGCCTTTCCGTCGTTGATGGCTGCCTCATTCATCATGATGGCATATTCAGTTGCATTGAGCACCTGAGGTTTGCGCCAAACATTCTGCCAGCCGTAAGAGAAATCATACGAAACTGTTGTCTTGCCTGCCTTACCTTTCTTTGTGGTGACCAGCACGACACCGTTCGCTGCACGTGCACCATAAACGGCTCCAGAAGCAGCATCCTTAAGGACTTCTATACGCTCGATGTCACCAGGATTGAGGTAGTCGATACCACCTGAGATTGCCAGCCCGTCAACTATATAAAGAGGTGCAGAGTCATGGATAGAGCCGACACCACGGATACGGACCTGTGATCCTGCATCCGGAGCACCTGAGCTCTGTGTTACAGTTACACCGGAAGTCATACCCTGAAGGACGTTGTCCACGCGAGTGTTCGACTGCTTCTTGAGGTTCTCAGACGAAATTGACGATATGGCAGCTGTAACGACGCTCTTCTTCTGAACGCCATAACCTACTACCACGACATCGTCAAGCAATTCTGCATCTTCTTCAAGAACTACTTCAATCCAGGTTCTGCCTTCAAGAGCAATGACGACAGTCTTGTAACCGATTGAAGAAATGTTGAGAGTAGCATCTGGATTTGGAACTGTAAGTTCGAAATTACCATCCAGATCACATACGGTACCGTTTGTGGTGCCATCTACAAGGACAGAAGCACCGATGACCGGATATCCGGAACCATCCTTTACAGTACCTTTAACTTGCTGGGCGAATGCTACTGCCCCCCCCAGGCACACGATCGCCAGAATCATGGCGATTCGATGAATCAAGTGTTTCATAAGTTTTTTGTGTTATTTTTGAGGTTAATCGGATTTACCGAAAACATGTTAACGCAAATCTAAAAATTATTTTTCTTCCTCTGGCACATAGTTTTACTATTCTTCTTCAATTAGTGGACTATTTCGCATGTTTATATCTTGAATATCAGCTAGTTATATTCTTATCCATACCATAACAAAGTGGGGAAAGGGTAATAAACATGTTGCCAAAAAGACAAAAAAAGTGGATAAATCAAGTAAATCAAAAATACCGAATATTCTGATTCACAATGATTTATCCACATTAAAAGGTGGTCTGAATAGTGGATTTAAAATGTCAATTTGTTAACATTTTGAGCCTATTTTTTTGATTTTATCCTCAAATTGCTCCCTGTCATCAAGGGCTGCATTCTTGATTTTCGCCCTGTAGTTGTATATTGTATTGACAGAATAGCGCAGTAAAGAGGCGATGTGGGAGGATTGTGTAATGCCCAGCTTTATCAGGGCGAATATCCTCATTTCCGTACTGAGGAGCTCCCCGTCTTTCAAACTGATCCTTTCTTCTTCCCGAAGAAGTGCATTGAACTCAGAGACAAAGTTCGGATAAAGTTCCAGGAATGCCGTGTCAAATGTCTTGTAGAAGTTTCTCAGTTCGGCTTCTTTCTCATCGCGTGAGATGAATTTTTTCAGTTTGTCTATATAACCTGAACACATAGACAGAAATAGACCGAGATATTCCTCCTTGGCAGCATTAGCTTCGGACAGTGCATGGTTGGCTTCAATCAAGCTCCGTTCTGCATCTTCTATGGACTTGCAGTAGTCCAAAATCTGCTTATTCTTCTCTTCGATTTCTTTTGAGGACCTCTTTGCCTTTCCATAATAATGGGCTGAGATAAAGGTTATGATTGCCAAAAGGGTAACAAAGAGCGAGAGTGCCAAAAAGGCAATGTTCCTTGATCGTTTTTTATCTGCCTGTATGGAATAATACCTCTTTTCAATCAAAGGAAGCACATAGGCAATCTGGTTCTGACGAAGCTTAGCATTGAAGAAGAGGGCATCGTCCATTGAGATTCTGATATATCTGAATGCCCTATCAACATCATTGGTCAGAATCAGTTCATTTGCAAGGCTGCAAAGTGAAGCATTATCCTTGACAGCACCCATTACATCAGCGATTGCAGACTTTGCCCACCAGCATAGAGCCTCTTCCTCCTGCCCCAGTTCCTTGCATATCCTTGCCTGCCAGTAGGCATGGATTGCATATTCATGGGTATTGTGGTCAGGTTTATCGATGAAGCACATGTTAACTCCGGCAGCTTTGTGATATTCCCCTTCAGAGATCAGGAGCTGGATCTTCAACTGCGCGTTCATCGATGACTGCGGGTCTGTCATCGATATGTACTTTTGCCTTAAAATCTTTACCTTGGATGAAGGTAAGATTCTCGAATATTCGGCATAGTCCGATTCAAATCTCTGGCACACATTGTACCACTCTGCCCTGAGAGCATTGTCAAGCTTTGTCGTATCGACTTTTTCCATTGTACGGGCAGCTTCAAGAAAGAGTCCTGACTTTGCATTAAGCATGGAAAGGCTGAGAAGAGAGCGGTTGACCAAATACGGGTCATGAAGCTGCTCGGCAATCTCGAGCTGTCTTGTGGCCGCATCCTTAGCCTGGTCGAAGTTGAAGGAGCTGCAAAGGTTGAAAAGTTCTCCATATATTTCATATTCCTTGCGAAGGTTGACGCCGCGGGAATTGAGCATATTCTGCAACGAGCTGATTTCCAGCTGCCTGACATTTACATATTCCTGCGAATGTTCAAGTGCTTGGTCCAGGACCCTCAATGTTGCCGACAATTCAGTTTCGGGCACTATTTCCTCACAAGATACAGCTGCTGCCGTGAGCACTGCCGCGCAAACAAGAAATAAGAAATTGGATTTCATGGGAATGTCCTTTGATTGGGTATTAGTCCAGGTAAAAAAATGGGGATGTCTGTATCCAGTCACCCCCATTTGTATTGTATCGGAAAATCCGAAGAATTAGTCTGCGAGGGAAATTCTCTTGAAGCAGAGAATCTTGGCCTCTTTGTCAGCAGATTTTACAACATCCTTTACTGGAGTCTTGCCATCGAGCATCTGATAGCCCTGCTCCTCAAGAGTCTGCTCCTTGAAGAATTTCTGGAGACGGCCCTTTGCAATGTTTGCAACCATCTGCTCAGGAAGGTTTGCTGCCTTCTCTTCTGAAACAGTCTTGATGATCTGGCGTGCCTGCTCTGCCTGCTCAGCAGTGATCCAGCCTTTAGCCTGGTTAGACTCAATGTGAGCTTCGCTGTCAACATGTGCAGGGTTGATACCAGCCTTTGTCAGAGCGGCGTCCACTGCTTTCTTGACAAGCTCTTCTTTGGTCTTCTCAGTTGCAGTCTTGAGCTCGTTGTCAATCACTGACTGAGGAACCACGTCAGCTGAAACAGCCACTGGGTTCATTGAAGCAACCTGCATTGCAACACCCTTTGCAACCTGCTCGTCGAAAGCCTTGTTGAAGCCTACGAGTGAGCCGAGCTTGCCGTTGATTTTGTGGATGTATGCAGAAATGTAAGGAGCCTGTACAGTCTCGTAAGCAACGATGACATGTTTCTCACCGGTTTTTCCAGTCTGCTCTGTTACGGCAGCCTCGACAGTCCTTCCATCTGCAAGAGTGCAAGCCTTGAGAGCCTCAAGGTCTGCTGGGAAGGCAGCGATGGCAGCCTCGGCAATTGCCTCGGCAAGAGCCTGGAACTCAGCATTCTTTGACACGAAGTCGGTTTCGCAACCAAGGCATACGAGGATTGCCTTGTCGCCGTTTACCTTGGCGATAACAGCACCCTCAGAAGTCTCGCGGTCAGCCCTTTTGGCTGCAACGAGCTTACCTTTCTCGCGAATGATTTCCTGTGCGCGTGCGAAGTCGCCTTCAGCCTCTACAAGGGCCTTCTTGCAGTCCATCATTCCGGCGCCGGTCATTTGACGAAGTTTTGCTACGTCAGCTGCTTTAATATCCATGTTCGAATAAATATTTAAAAGATTACTACTTCTGATTACTCAGCTGCTGCTTCTGCCTCTGGAGCCTCCTCAACTGCAGGAGCCTCTGCTTCTTCAGCCTTAGCACCCTTGCGAGCGCGGAGTTTCTTGCCTGCTGGCTTCTCCTCTGTCTGCTCAGGAGCTTCTTTTTCCTTTTCGAGTTTCCTCTCTTCCAATCCCTCTTTGATTGCGCCGCAAAGTGCATCCATGATATAAGCGATGGACTTTGTTGCATCGTCATTTGCCGGAATCACATAATCAATCGGAGTAGGATCGCAGCATGTATCAACCATAGCGATAACCGGTATGTTAAGACGATTTGCCTCTTTTACGGCATTCATCTCTTTCTGTACGTCCACTACGAAAAGTGCTGAAGGGAGACGGCTGAGGTCTCTGATAGAACCGAGGTTCTTCTCCAGCTTGGCTCTCTGGCGGGTGATCTGAAGGCGCTCACGCTTTGCGAGAGTATCAAAAGTACCATCTTCAATCATCTTGTCGATGGTGTTCATCTTCTTGACAGCTTTACGGATTGTCGGGAAGTTTGTAAGCATTCCGCCCGGCCATCTTTCTGTCACGTAAGGCATGTTTACAGATGCTGCTTTCTCAGCAACAACCTCTTTTGCCTGTTTCTTTGTTGCTACAAAAAGTACCTTGCGGCCTGAACGTGCAAGCTGTTTGAGTACATTTGCAGCCTCATCGATTTTTACTATACTTTTATGCAGGTCGATGATGTGGATTCCATTCTTCTGGTCGAAGATGTATGGAGCCATTTTAGGATTCCACTTTCTCGCCAAGTGTCCGAAGTGAACACCTGCATCAAGCAATTCCTGGAAATTTGTTCTTGGCATTGTTTTAAAAATTATTCTTGTTGTTTTAATTATCCCGAACAGGCGTTTGCCTTCGCCTGAAGGGCTCTTTCATCAATCCGGAGTAGCGGCTATGCCGGTCTCCTGGATTTTTCCGCAGTCCCGGCAACCATCAGGCAGCTTCCTGTGATTCGCATCTTGCGGTAAGGTCCTGTGATTTCGAACCGGACTGTGCTTGTAAATCTGTCAGTAATATATTAACGTTTACTGAACTGGAAGCGCCTACGTGCACCAGGCTGACCAGGTTTCTTCCTCTCGACTTCACGTGCGTCACGAGTGAGGAATCCTGCGGCCTTGAGGGCTGGGCGATAAGCCTCTTTGTCAACCTCGCAAAGTGCGCGGCTGATACCGAGTCTGAGTGCCTCTGCCTGACCTTTGATTCCACCTCCGTCGAGGTTGGCCTTAACGTCAAACTGAGCTGTCGTTCCTGTTACCTCAAAAGGCTGGTTGACGATGTAACGGAGGGTGTCCTCTTTGAAATAGTCATTGAGCTCACGGCCGTTGATAGTGATGTCACCTTTTCCAGGCACGACATAAACGCGAGCGACTGCTGATTTACGTCTTCCAAGGGCGTTTACTTGTTTCATGCTCTGCTTAAATTTCGTTTAATGTAATGGTTTTAGGATTCTGTGCCTGGTGCGGATGCTCGTTACCTGTGTAAAGGTAAAGGTTGTTGATGAGCTTTGCACCAAGACGGTTCTTAGGAAGCATGCCTTTGACAGCCATCCTTACGAGTTCGGTAGGTTTCTTTGCAAGAATCTCCTTCGGAGTGGCGAAACGCTGTCCTCCCGGATATCCGGTGTGGCGAACGTACACCCTGTCGGTCATTTTGTTTCCAGTAAGTCTCACTTTGTCCGCATTGAGGATGATGACGTTGTCACCACAGTCAAGGTTCGGAGTGAAAGACGGTTTGTTCTTACCGCGGAGGATAAGGGCAACCCTGGAAGCAAGACGTCCGAGAACGAGGTCAGTTGCATCGATCACAACCCACTCTTTCTTGATATCACCTGCTTTGAGGGATACCGTTTTGTAGCTTTGTGTGTCCATCTTGTTCTTTTAAATGGTTAATACTTAAAAATTTACGCGATCCCTACTCTACATAGGGGGTGCAAAGGTAGTAATTCTTTTCGTATTTACCAAATTTTGAAACAGATGAACTATTTGATATTTTTAAGGCTGCGGATGGTTTTGGCCACATTGACAAGGTGGTCTGCAATACGCTCGGTATTGGAAGAGAGCGAAAGATACTGCGAACCTACCTCAGGAGAGCAGATACCCTCTGAAAGGCGCTTGATATGATGGTCTTCCATCATCTTGGTAAAGTCATCGACCTTCTCCTCAACCTCGTTGGCCTGGTCAAGGGCATGGAAGTCTTCATCTTCATAAGCCTTCATGGCGAAGTTGTAGAGGTCGGTAATCATGACCTGCAGGGCATTGATCTCTTCCAGAGCATCCTCTGAGAAGCCCTTGCCGACATTTTCCATTGCCTCCGAATACTCGAGGATGTTCTCTGCATAGTCACCGATACGCTCAATGTCACGCACAGTGCGGTAGGTAGTTGCCAGATAGACGTGGTCGCGCTCGCTTATTCCCTTGTGCTCTGAGAGTTTCACGACAAAATCCACAAGGGCGCGGTTGATGAAATTGATTTCATCCTCCGTCTTTTCGAATTTCTCCTTCTCATTGAATGTCAGGGTGCTGACCATGTAGAGGGCACGGTTGAAGTTTTCCATTGCCAAGGTTGACATTCTGATGATTTCCTGCTTAGTCTGCTGAACTGCCACAGGAGGGGTCTTGAGCATATTCTCATCCACATAGTGAAGGCGAGGCTCGTCCGGGTTAACAACAGATGAATCCGGAATCAATCTTACCACCGTCCTGACAAGAAGGTCAGTAAGAGGAAGTATGCAGATAACTGTAATTACATTGAAGAATGTGTGGAACATCGCAAGCTGGGTCTGAGGAGCGCCCGGGAATGCAGTTTCGAAAATTGTTCCGAAATTGAGGCTGCCTCCCGTGGAGAGTTTCAGAATCCAGCCGACAAGCATGAAGAGAATGACACCGGCACAGTTGAAGATCAAGTGGATGAGAGCCGTGCGTTTTGCGTTCTTGCTGCTTGTGATACCGGCGATGATTGCCACGACGCAGGATCCGATATTGGAACCCATTGTCAGATATATGCCCTGCTCAAGAGAAACGAGTCCTGTCACAACCATCGCAAGAGCGATTGAAGTCATGACGGATGAACTCTGGATTATTGCTGTGAAGATCGCGCCTAAGACAACAAGGAGAATCGGGCTGCCTATCGAGGCGAGGAAGGTCTTGACGCTGTCGAGGTTTGCAAAATCCTCCATCGAGCCGCTCATGAGGGACAGACCGACGAAGAGCATACCGAAACCTGTCAGGATTCCTCCCATCGTCTTCCAAGAACTTTTCTTTGAGAACATGCTCAGGAATGCTCCCATTCCTGCGAAAGCGGAAAATATAACTGAAGTTGAAATTCCGCCGCCTCCGAACATACCGAGGGCGACAATCTGTGCCGTGACGGTCGTACCGATGTTTGCTCCGTAGATTATCGTCGCCGCCTGGGAGAGGGAAATTATGCCGGCATTGACGAAACCGATCGTCATCACTGTCGTTGCTCCCGAGCTCTGGATTGCCGCAGTTCCCAGCGTTCCTATGCCGACTCCAAGAAGCTTGCTCTTGGATGCCTTTGCAAACATGTGTTTCAATCTTTCAGAACTTGCGGCTTCGAGGTTGGAGCTCATCATCTGGCAGGCGATGAGGAAGATACCGATACCTGCAAGAAGAGTCAAGATGGCAGAAATGACTGCTGTTGTTCCCATTATAAGTTACTTAGGTTTAACAAAATGAAATAGCTTTCGGGCAAAATCGGCACAAATTTAATTAAAAATTAACATTTCCCATAAAAAATTAACCTAAGTTCGCATTAAGTTCGGAGAGTTTCATTTCCTTTTCTTGAGCTGTTCCTTTTCCAGTTTCTTCAGATATCTCTGACGATATTTTTCAAGCACCTGTGCATCTTTTTCCGCCTGTTTCGCAGCAGCCTCCAGGGCTTTTCGCTTCTTCTTCCGAAGCTTTTTCAGTTTCTTCTCTTCCCTGGCCTTGAGTTTCTCCGCATCCAAGCGGTCCTTTTCCGCCCAGCGTTCATCCTTGGCCTTGTTGCGTGCCTCCACGACGGCAGCACGTTCCGCTGCTTTCTTCTCCTTTTGCTGTTTTTTCAGGGCCTTCGGGTCCATGACAGGTTCCGCTTTTGCCGAGTCTGAAACAGTGGCAAGAGAGTCTGACACGGCAGAAAGAGAGTCGGCCGGGGCTTTAAGGGAGTCAAGCCTGGTTTTCAGGCTGTCTGCCCTGTTGTCAAGCGAATCCCTTGCGGACTCCAGATTCTTCTCAACAAATGCGAGTGCTGCGCTGTCCTTTGCAGCAAGGGAATCAAGCCTCTGCTGCTCGGCCCTTCTGCGCTCTTCCAGCTGCCTTTCACGCTCGCGCACCACCCGCAGGGAATCTCGCACACGTATCTGGCGGTTGATGTCGGAAATATAACCCGGGAAATAAATGTCCGTCTGGGTGAATTTTGCTCTCGGACGGGCATTGTACTTTAGCCTCTGACTCGGCCGTAGAGACAGCGGAGTCACGGCATTGCGGTCTACAGGGCGCAGCTCAGGAGTCCATTTGAAACCTTTGAGTTTCTGCTCTTCCTTGGAAAGCTGGACGACAGGATAGCCGTCATTCTTCGGCTCATCGTAGTAATAAACCTTCTGTATCTCTCCGTTCTTGAAGATTGCCGAGAGCATCTTGGACTCCGACTTGTTCACGGTTGCAAGGACTTCCTGCTCCTCAAGGAAGAAGACGGCTGAAGCTCCTCCAAGCACGTCAAAACGCTCCAGAGCCGAATTCTCTCCGAAATATGCAAGCATTTCCGCGCCCTTTATCTGATCGAAGAGATTCTGGTCTTCCTGAATGGTTATGAAGGAGTTGGACATGAGGCTGGCTTTGTTTACAGAGCCTTCCCTTACGGCAACGAAGATGCTGTCTGCCGAATACTGCCTGACTCTTTCCTGCCATATTACGGGCTCATTGAAAAGCCGCGCAAGAGAGTCCAGGTCGCAGTACAGCAGCGAATCACAGACAATCTGCATGTCCTTCTTGTATATCTTAACATTTTTGTTTGCCTTGAGAAAACCCATCCTGGTGGTATCCTTCGGCGGTTCCGGAGGGATCACGGCAAGGGTGTCGGCCGCTGTCTGCACTCCGACGGCCAGAGAATCACTTGAAGCTTTCTGCTGAGATGCAGACTGAGAATTCCGCTGAGGGCCAGCCTGAGGATTTGGATGAGAGTTCTGCTGAGGATTTGGCTGAGATTTCTGGGAAGCCTTCGCAGCAGCAGCCGCTGACTTCGCCCTGTAGTTAGGGTCGTTCTGGGCGGCTTCCTCCGCAGCCTTGGCAGCTTCCTCCGCTGCTTTCTTGCGATAATTTCCGACCGGATCCACATCCATGTTGGCAAGCCTTTCCTTTGCATGGACAACCTCTATGCTGTCGACATCGCACATCCTTATTGACTGATAAACAAGATGTTCCGCACCGAGATACACAGTATCCACGGAGCCGTTCTGTTCCTGAGTCTGGGTGATTACGGCCGGTTTGCGGGTAAGGGTGACAGTTGAAGAGGAATCCGCATAATGAATCCTGCCGGCAAGCGCAAAGACATTCCTTGTCGTGTCGCTGACCTGAACATGGCCAAGCATTTCCACATCAGAAGTAGCTCTATAGAAATACAGGCTGTCGCACCATCCTTCCTGGTCCTCGGACATCACATGGACATTGTCCCGGAAAAAGAAGGTTTCGCGTGAACGATCGTACCAGCCCCCTGAAGACGAAAGCATATTATCATCTTTCCAGGCATCAGTGCTGCTTGAAAATGTCGCAAGGTCATAATCCGACTGATATTTCAGGCTTCCGGTCTTTACGAATATGGAATCCGTGAACATGTTAACATTCCCGGTGAACGTGAATGTCTTGATCTTCGAATCGTATGTTCCGTCGGAACTTTCTATGATCTGGCCGTCCTTGTCACGCATCGACGCGCCGTTGCGGAAAATCGCGACAGAGTCCTTGGTATTATAGTCCAGATGCCTGGTTCTCAATGTATTGTGATCCTTATCCTGGAGCTGAACGAGCGTACCTCGAAACTGGGCGAGGTCGTCATCGATGAGGTATGTCAGCTTGTCGCTGTCGAGGACGGTCTCCTCCTGGAGAATCCTGACGTTTCCCCATGCCTCGATGAAACGGCTGTCAACATTCCAGTAGGCTGTGTCGCATATCAGATAGGTTCCATTGTGCAGGAAACGTGCAGGACCGATGATTTTTCTGTAACTTGCCCCTTCGACATCAACCATCTGGGCGGAAGTCGCACTCATGAGAATGACCAGACTGTCCTTCTGCTCCTGAGCCTGGATATGGATGGAGTACAGAAGTGACAGGATGGTCACAAGAATATATGCTGCCTTCCGCAATGCCTTCATAAGCTATTCTGCCTTGCGGAATTTTTCCTCCCAGCCATCACGGTCGAAAGCGCAGTCCTTGAAAAGCGGGTCGATTATGATGTAGGTGGAAGCGATTTTTGAATTGATAAACTTGTCAATGGCTTTTGACGATGCTGCCTGTTTTGCTTGCGACAGGAGAAGGTCATAGTCATTGTTGAAAGTGGCCGTATGGGACGGAAGAATCTTGTCAACCTTGATGATCTTATATACGGTGTTTCCGTTACGGCCCTCATTATCAAGAGATTCTACCGGTTCTGATATTTCTCCTTCCTTCAACTCCCTGATTGCATAATAGTCCTGTGGCTTGAGCTGGTCAATCTCGAAATATGAAGAACCTGTGTTCGGATCCGACATCTGTCCGCCGTTTGTTCTGGTTGCCGGGTCTTCGGAATAGAAACGTGCGGCGAGATCGAATGAGATATTGTCTGCCAGGAGCTCCGTGCGGAGGCTGTCAAGAGTATGGAAGGCTGTACTGCGGTCTTCAGCAGTATATTCCGGTTTGAGAAGTATATGACGGGCATTGAACATATCTCCCTTTTTCTCAAGCACTTCGATGATATGGAATCCGTCCGGAGTCTCTATAATCTGGGAAACGATGCCCGGCTTCAAAGACATGGCCGCATCTGAGAATGGAGTCCAGAATATTGATTTTGAAGCCATTCCGAGCTCTCCTCCACGGCGTGCGCTGCCCGGGTCCTGAGAATAGATACGGGCAAGGGTCGAGAACTTCTCCCCGTTGATGATCCTCTCGCGGATTGCAAGCAGCCTTTCCTTCACGGCAAGGTTTGCAGCCTCACGGTCAGGATAGATACAGATCTGGCTGAGCTGGTACTTGTCCGGCACAACCGGCAGGTCCTCCTTGTCACAACTTTCGATATATTTCTCGACATCATAAGGAGTCAGTTCAGGAATGTCTCCGGCAATCTTGCCCTGCATCTGCTGGGTAAGGCTCTGTTCCTGAAGCGATTCCTTCCACTCCTGACGGAGCTTGTACATAGGCTTTCCGAAATACTTCTCGACCTCGTCGTCTCCTCCGAGCTGGGTACGGATCTGGTCCACTCTGTTTCGCATCTCGGTTTCAACCATATCGTTGTTGATTGTCAGCGAATCCAGACGGGCCTGCATCAGAAAAAGCTTGGACACCATCATCGACTCCAGAAGCTCACACCTGAGGTTCCTGTCCGACTTCATGCCGCTGGCCCTCATCATCTGCACCTCTTCCTCAAGCTGGGAGAGCATGATCATCTCATTGCCCACGACAGCTATCGACTTATCTATCACACCGTTATATTTTTGTGCTGATGCTGATACCGTTGCAAGAAGCAAGGTCACCACGGCCGGGCCGCAAAGTATCTTTTTGAAATCCATAATTAGTATATGACAAATGTTCCGTTTTCGCGCGCTTCCTTAAGCAAGTCCCGTTCCAAACCTGAAATCAGGGCCTGTTTACGCGAACTGATTATTATATCTTTAATTTTTTCCGTACAATATTCCACGGGAGCAAGCTGCCCGGCTGCCTTCGTCTCGCAGATATAGGCGACATGAAGCAGACCGGCATCGTCAGTTATGCTCACCCACCTGCCTTTTGCAGCAGAACTAATTGTGTTCCAGTCAGATGAAAACTCCCTTGCGAGAACATTCACATCAATCCAGCTGTCGTTCCAGCTGGTGAACTTCATCGCCGAAGAATAGGCAAGGCTGTCCGCCATTGCAACATCTTCCGGGTCTTCCGACGACATTTTCTTCTTTATCGGCTCCAGTACCGGAGAATCCGGATGGATACAGAGGTACCTTGCCCTGACAATCGGATTCGCGAGGATGAACTTGTCCTTATGAGAATCATAATAATCCTGCACCAGATCCGCCGTTACCGCCGTGTCAAGCCTCTGATTCACATATAGTTGCTCATACCGGTACTTGAGAAGGGACCTGCGGTAGTCTTCCAGTTCGCGGCTTACATCCTGCTCCACCTTCGGGAGCTGCTCCTCTGCGATTGAGAGGAAGACCATGTCCGAAGCCCATGTATTGATGTACTGCAAAGCAAAACGGGTACTGTCCTCTCTTGAAAGGCCCTTCGGAATAATCTGATCGAGATCGTGCCTGTATAGCACTCCTTTCCCGGCTTTCGCTACGACATCATCATCGTGAAGAAACGAGGAAATCGCCCTGCACGAAAAAAGTGACGGCAGGACGATTATGACAAGCAAAGCGATATGAACGCGTCGCTTCATCTACCTTGAATAGTTTGGAGACTCGCGGGTGATTGTTACATCATGCGGGTGTCCTTCCACATAACCGGCGTGGGTGATGCGGACGAACTTTGCACTACGGAGAGCCTCGATATCCTTGGCTCCGACATAACCCATACCTGCACGGAGACCTCCGACAAGCTGGTAAACCACCTCAGAGAGGGTTCCCTTGTACGGCACCTGAGCCACGATTCCCTCCGGCACGAGCTTCTTGATGTCCTCTTCCATATCCTGGAAATAGCGGTCCTTTGATCCCTGCTGCATAGCCTCAAGCGAGCCCATTCCCCTGTATGACTTGAACTTACGTCCATTCAGGATGATGGTCTCTCCCGGTGATTCCTCAACTCCGGCAAAGAGAGAGCCCGCCATGATTGTGCTTGCTCCGGCAGCGAGAGCCTTCACGATGTCTCCCGAATAACGGATACCGCCGTCTGCGATAACCGGAACTCCAGTACCTTTGAGTGCCTCAGATGCCATCATCACAGCTGAAAGCTGAGGCATTCCGACTCCGGCGATAACTCGTGTAGTACAGATGGAACCAGGTCCGATTCCGACTTTCACGGCACTCACGCCCGCATCGGCAAGAGCCTTTGCGCCTTCTCCGGTTGCAACGTTTCCTGCAACGATCTGGATGTCCTTGTGAGCCTCGCAAGCCTTTTTGATAACCTCAAGCACTCCTACAGAGTGTCCGTGTGCGGTGTCAACTACAATTGCATCGGCGCCAGCACTCTTGAGCATGTCTATTCTTTCGATTGTATCTGATTTCACTCCCACGGCAGCAGCTACGAGAAGGCGGCCTTTTGAGTCCTTGGATGCAATCGGATTGTCCTTGATTTTCATGAGGTCCTTGTAGGTGATAAGACCGACGAGCTTGCCGTCAGCATCCACTACAGGAAGTTTTTCGAATTTGTGATGACGCAAAATGTCAGTTGCCTCACCGAGGCTGATTCCCTTAGGGGCCGTAACGAGATTCTCCGATGTCATCACCTCTGACACAGGCATTTTCATATTGTCAATGAAACGAAGGTCACGGTTTGTCACGATTCCGATGAGGAAGTTGTTGGCATCCACAACCGGGATTCCGCCGATATGATGCTTGGCCATCATTCCGAGCGCTTCGCCTACAGCAGCATCCGGACGGATGGTCACAGGATCGTAAATCATTCCGTTCTCAGCTCTTTTCACACGACGAACCTGCTCCATCTGCTGTTCGATGGTCATGTTTTTGTGAATGACTCCGATTCCGCCTGAGCGTGCCATCGCTATGGCAAGTTCGGCCTCTGTCACGGTGTCCATTGCAGCTGATACGATAGGAGTCTTAAGGGTAATATCCCTTGTAAAATGGGTAGAGACATCCACACTTCTTGGGAGTACTTCAGAACGTGCAGGAATGAGCAAAACGTCATCGAAGGTCAGGCCTTCGGCAATCGGTGAATTAACAAATGTCTGCATCTCTCAATAAAAATTTGGCAAATATAACCATTTTCTTTGGAACTCCGTGCGATTTGTCGCATTTATCATCTGAATAAACATTCCACCGGGCGTACCCTGAATTTTTGCCTGACATCGTTCCGCCTAAACCTATCCTGGAAGTCGATATTGCGCAGTGCAATCGTTTTTATATAATACTTCGCAGGGGTAGAATCGGCTGAATGGGTACTAACCCGATAGGCTCCAAGGATAGTAAAATGAAAACAGTGAACACGGGAATGCCTCTAAGCATGCCCTGTGGCACATCCGCGTTCACTGAGGCCTCAGGAAGAGCTCCAGTGAACACACCACCCCCACAGAAGCCTTCAGAGGGCATAGTCTTGTTCACTGAAAACAATTTACAATCTCAGAACTAAATGTTATCTTTGCGAAAATGTTGCGAATAAGGATATGGAGGGAAGGATATGAAGACATATTATCATTTATTTGCGAACGGAGCAGATGCCAGAAACTTCATCACATCTGAAGAGGAGATGATAGCGGCATTCAATCGTGTCGGTGTATGCAAATCGCTTACAGAAGCCGATGTAATCGCTTTTTCTATTGAGGACTCTCACCCACACATACTTTTATGGGGTTCTTTTGAGGAATGCCGGAAATTCCGGGATTATTATGAAGACATATCTTCACGGTGCATAGCACGAAGGCGCGGTTCGCTTGATGGAGTCACTTTGCATTGCGAGCTATATGAGGTAAACGAAACATCTTATCTTCGGAATGTTGCAGCATACACCATAATCCAGGCTACAAAAGATGGGAAAAATGTAATGCCTTACGATTATCTTTATGGTACAGGCTCACTCTATTTCCGTTCCGGCAGATATGCCCTTCCCTGGATGATAGATGATAATGGGGGCATCGTCAGACCGATATGCTTCAGAGAGTTGTCGGAAAGACAGAAACGCCTGCTATGTGGCTCAACATCACGAATACCGGATGACTGGCTGGTGTGCAACGGATTCATTCTTCCCACCAATTATGTAGATATTACCCGCTTTGAAGAAATATATCGTACACATAATTGTTTTCGTGTATTCTTATCATCCGGAAAGAATAAATACACCGATGTTCTGGACAAAATGGCTTCAGTCAGAGGAATTATGATAGATGACCACGAGGCAAGGAAGTTATGTGAAGCCATGTGTATGGACCTGTTCGGCAGGAAAGGCACAAGACACATCACCCCGGAGCAAAGGATGAATCTTGCACGGGAGCTATACAAAAAGTACACGCTCTCGACACGACAACTATCAATTCTGACAAAATTGCCTGAAGAAGAAATTTGCAAGTACATCAGATAAGGATTGGAGAGAATATGAAACATTTATCACGAATGTATTCCCCGCATCCACTCCCGTCTTCAACATCCGAAGAGGCCAGGAAGGTAATCCATTACGGATATATTAATATGATATCACATAGCCATCCTTGTCAACGATATTTCCACTCTTTTCATAAAGTTTCTCACCGGCAGGAAGTTCAACAATGAGAGCTGCTTCCCTGCCCGGGAGACTGATTTGACATTTTCCGCTTGCACCCTTAATCAAATATTGACCTGAAATAATGTCATATAAGTCATAGTCTCCTGCAGCATAATGCATATAGCCATAGGTAAGGTGATGATTGTCATAAGTAAACTCCATCTCGTTCGAATATGGATTATAATAGAGGTTCTCCGGATATTTTCTTTCCGTATAAAAATCAGTGACATTGCAATCAAGACGAATTATGCCGTCCACGTCCGTCGGACTTATAATGGACCCGAATATTCCAACAGGTGAACTGCTGTATAATGAGAACATGGTTATAGTGCCGTTAGATGATGTCCACGATGGGCCATCGCCTTCTGCAATCGGGCATATTGATGCAGGATATACTCCATATCTGTCACGTTTTTTCAGTCCTTCATAGCCGATGACGCCGCCTGCATGAGCCTTTAGGTCAGGTGCAAATTGGTTGGCATCGTTGATATGTTCAGGATAAAACAATCTGGTTGCGCTAGCTGCATGGTACATCCATCTGGCAATGGTATGAGCATATTCGGGAGCATATTTGACCATGGGCACCAACGGCATTGCCATCTCAAAGCTGTTCATCAGGAAAGCATATCCCCCACCGTCACTCCAACTTCCCTGAAGACCATATACATCATATTGTCCCCATTTTTCATTGATTACTCCCCAGCCATAGCGGCCAGAATGAGATTTGCATCCGTCAAATGTCCAATTCAGCATTTTCAGGACATCGTATGAGGTTCCGGCGGTGGCATTCAGATAGGCTGCACAGTAGGCTCCATAGGGAAGGAGTATTTCGTACAAACGGCTTTCAGTCTGGGAATCCAGCACGTTTATCGCACTTTTTGCTGCATTGAGATAGGCTTCATCACCAAATTTCAAATATGAATGTAGAAGGACATATCCGTGTCCTCCAGCTGCATCCTGCTGTTTGGGGATGTTGTTGTCAATGGGGCTCATGTTGGCAAAATTGAAGGCCGAATGGTCGTAATTGCCTCCAAGAGCTTCTTCCGCACGGACGAATTGATCGCCAATCTTCCTCTGTATTTCGAGAGCGCCTTCAACATCCGGGAATACATCGCAAACGGCACTGTAAAGAACATTAGGGAGGATGTTATACCACCAGTCGGAGGAATAATTGCCTGTATTGTTGAGCATAATGTGCCATCCGGAGCGTTTCCCGTAATATTGCTGAAGCATGCGAGGATAGTTCCATCCATCCTGATTTGTCTTGTCTATTCCTACCAGACCGGCTCCGAGGACTGCCGCCATAGTGTTGATTGCTTCATGTGCTCCCGGTTTCTGCGGTCCTTGACGGCTGTCGCCCACTGTCGTATATAGTCCGAAACCGTCAAAGCTTATGTTTTTGTGACTGTTATCTGTCCATACCAAAGGACGATATTCATCATTTGCATTTCTGTCAAACACATAGGCATCATAGCTGCGAGCTAGTCCATACCAGTCAATCAGTTCATAACTACCTGAAATATAGGGCATATACAAAACGCGGTCAATCTGTTGCTGCGGGACTGACCGTCCTTCCGAAATCTGTGGCGGTTCCGGATTCATGTTAGAGCAGGAGGCCGTAAACATCATGCCTGCCATGAAAAGAAGTATGTATTTCATTGTTTATCTGATATTTGGTTATATATGGAATCCGGCTGCGGTTTCACCCGCAGCCGGATTGGTTATAAGAATGTGATTATTTCTCTGAATTGTAGAGTTTTGATACCTGACCTGCTGTGAGGGAGATATTGTAAACCTTGAGCTCATCAAGGAGACCCCAGAAGCAAGACCAATTGTCAGCGTTTGCATCTGCAGGATTGAACCAGTCATCCTTGCATGCAGTCTCCCAAGAGCACTGCTGACCGATGCAGAGGTAGTTCTCGTCGAATGTAGGGATTGTACCTTTAACCTTGTTCTCCCAAGCTTTTGTAAGCTGGCCGTCAACATAAAAATTCACTGTTCCTGCTGTAAGGTCTGACGCTACTACTACATGGTGCCACTCATTCGCAGGGCAGCTGTTGTCTGTTTCGTTGTCCATGTCAGCGATTCCGTCTGAATGAGCAAGGGTCATGAAAGGCTTGCTACCATCCTGAAGCTGAAGTTTCCATGAGCTCCAACGGTTGAATGAAATGATATAGTTGTTAGCATAAACCTTTGAAGGTTTTACCCATACAGAGATTGAAAGAGCGCTTCCTGCAAGTGAAGTCGGGTTGAAGCCGGTGATGTTGAAGTTTGCACCGTTCTCAAGTTTAACAGCCTTGCCAACTTTTCCGTCTACGTATGTAGGATAAGTTGCAGTAGGGAATACTTCCTTAGGACCGCATGCAGCCTCTAGTTTCCAGGCATTCGATCCTGTAGTTTTGGTAGCCTCGCCGTCGAATTTGCATTCGAATGTAAGGGCCTCGGCAGGAATCACATCAAAGGCAGAAGCTTTGAAAGTGTCAATTGCTGCTTTTAGGTTAGCCACTACGTTGTCAATCTGTTTCTGAGTAGTTGCAGCTGAAGCTGCTGTCTTGGCGTTTTCGATAGCGGTTTTGAATGTAGAGATTGCTGCATCCGGATAATCAGCAGTAGTAGCAGCATTAGCAAGGGCCTCAGCCTCTGCAACGACAGCATTGAATTCAGCTTTATCCACATCTGAACCTGTGTTTTTCTGGCAAGCTGCAAAGCAGATGGCAGCTATTACCATAAGAGTGATTGTTTTTAATGTTTTCATAATGTTTGTTTATTAAAAGGTTGTGTATTGTTAGATTGATGTATTGATATCTGTTTCTGACTGAGGCAGAGGGAAATAAAAGCGGTATGCCCCCCATGGAAGATCCGGCAGGACTGCGGTTGCATATTCTTTACCGTAACGCATCACATCAAAGAACCTTTGAAACTCGAAACCAAGTTCCCTGCGGCGTTCCTTACGTATAAGAGTACGCATATTTTCCTGTGACAAGCCACTTACCTGAGCAAGACCGGCACGCTTCCTGACCCTGTTCAGAGGGACTTCAGCTCCCGACTGATTGGATTCATTGAGGGCTTCGGACTTCATCAGGAGTACATCTGCATATCTGAGGATATGCTGAGGGATTGTACTTTGAGCGATTGCCTCACCTTCCGGAAGGGCCTCATGATATTTCTTCACAAGGTAACCTGTAGCCTCTGACCAGCTTGAAGAGAAAGTTGTTCCGAACCATGGCTGTCCTTCCCTTCCGATTGAGGAGTCAAGACGTGGATCAGTTGAGCCGTCTTCTGTCTGGTCATCGAATGTGTCAACATAAGCCTGGGTAGGGGCATTGAAATAGTAACCTCCTTCAGGAGATGGTGCAAACCACACATTCAAACTGTTCCCGAGCTGTGCCGTCGTATTATTTGCAAAACGGATTGCAAATATGCTTTCGATGCTGTCTTCCCCACCCCTTTTGAACAGGTCTGAATAGACATCCTCCAGGTCATAGATATCCAATTGCTCAAGAGTGGCGATTGCATCAAGGCAGGCAGAGTAATCCTTCTGATAGAGTTTGCTTTTTGCAAGAAGTGCAAGGGCTGCTCCTTTGGTCACGCGTCCGGCCTCAGATGCAGGATAATCCTCTGCGAGGGCTGCGGCTGCATCACTCAGGTCAGCATCAATCTGCTGATATATGGCCTCTATGCTGGAAAGTCCTACGTGGATTGCCTCATGAGTGTCCTGTGGGGCAAGTTTCAGAGGGACCTTACCGAAGATATTGACAAGATTAAGGTATGAATATGCCCGGAGGAATTTGCTCTGAGCGATATACGAGGCTTTATCCTCTTGATTGATATCCATTTTTGCCACATTGACTATGACATTGTTTGCACGTGTGATTGTCTCATACGTATGCTGCCAGAACTCACTTATCGGGCCATTGTCGGCAGTGGCGGTGAAATTGTCAATGCTGTTGATATCGGCCTGATCTCCGGCATTCCCTCCCTTGACGGCATCGTCAGAAGCGACATCCGAGAAAATCCACAGTTTATGACCATAGAGTGAATTGTAAACTCCATTCACAGCCATCTCTGCATTTTTTGCATCCTTGTAATATGTCTCTGAGGTGAATCCGCCTTTGAGTTCCTCATCAAGGAAGCTGCATGACACTGCGCAAATGGCAGCCGATGCTATCAATATGCTGTATGTTAACTTTTTCATTTTCATTAGAATGTAATATTAAGTCCAAGAGTGATGCTTCTTGCTACAGGATATGTTCCCCAGTCGATACCGTTTGCCCTGTCACCTTCAGAGGCAGAGTTGGTACTTACTGTCATTTCCGGGTCAAGTCCAGAGTAGCCGGTAATAGTGAATAAGTTGGATCCAGCGAGATAGAGACGGCAGTTTGTTACCGGACTTCCTTCCGGAGTCTTGAAATTGTAACCTATCTGCACATTTTTGAGTCGCACGTAAGAACCGTCTTCCAAGAATCTGGTTGAAGCTTTGACATTGTTGGTCTTTCCGCTCCAAGATGCACGAGGCTGGGTATTTGAGTGATTTGACTCTGTCCAGTGCTCATCATAGTAGCGTTTGGTGAGGTTGAAGCCTCTGTAATATCCCTCAATATCATAATTGATCTGTGAGAAAATCTTCTGTCCGAAGGCTCCCTGGAAGAACATAGAGAAATCCCAGTTCTTGACATTGAAGCTAAGGTTCAGACCTGTAGTGAATTTTGGTATTGCACTTCCGCAGTAAGTGCGGTCCTTTTCATCTATCACACCATCCTCATTGACATCCACATACTTGACATCACCCGGTTTGATGCTGCCTGCAGGACCCTGGTTTGCACTCATCATAATCTCAGTGTCATCCTGGAAGATTCCATCCATCTTATAGAGGTAGAATGAACCTATCGGATAACCTACTTGGGTAAGAGTTGCATATACTCCAGAGTCAACGCGGCCGCTCTGGATAGGGGCATTGAGTGAGAGGACTTCGTTGTGGAGGTAGCCACCATTGAGGGTTATGTTGAATCCCCAGTTCTCGAAGTTGCGCCTATAGAAGATTTCAAGGTCAACTCCGGTATTGAGCACGGATCCGTTATTGATCCAAGGCGCTGACAGATAACCCACAGATGAAGGTACCGACTCCTGGACAAGCATATCCCTGGTTACTTTGTAATAATAGTCAAGACTCACCCCGAAAGTATTTCTGAAGCCTTCGAAGTCGATTCCGGCATTGAACTGATTGGAAGTTTCCCACTTTAGATTTTCATTTGCAAGGGCTGTCTGAGCATATCCGTTTGACACTCCTGAGCCGAATGCATAGTAGTAGTTAGGATTGTAGCGGTCGTTGTATGCGTAGAGGCCGATATTCTGGTTACCTATGGAACCATAGCCCAAGCGCAGTTTGAGTTTATTGATTTTGTCAGTATTTGACTTGATAAATGATTCCTCCTCTATATTCCAACCTGCTGATACAGAGTAGAATGTACCCCATCTGTTCTTCTTGCTGAAGCGTGAGGATCCGTCTTCACGGATGATGGCTGACGCATAGTATTTACTGCCGTAATTGTAGTTCACAGAAGCGAAGAATGACATGAGCGCCGAGCCAGATTCACCCTGGACTGCACGATTGATTCCGTTTCCAAGACCGATATAAAGAAGGTTTTCGGATGTATCGGAGAAGATAGTGTCCGACATTCCTGTGGTGCGTTCGTGATTCTTCACGAGTTCTGCTCCAATCAGGTAGTTGATTGAGTTCTGTCCCGCCGAAATTCTGTGGTTAAATGTACTGTTGAATGTCCAGTTTACATTGTTGACAGAATTGACGTCAAGGTTGTTGGAACTGTTGATTCTGTTGTTGCTGCCCCAAGTAGGATTGAATACGCGTATTGTGTAGTCACGGTAATCAATACCCGCAGTAGTGTTCCAGAATATATCCTTGGTAAAGTTAATGAGAATATTTCCGGTTGCCAGCAGGGATGTTGTGCGGCTTGTGCGGTCTGTATTTGCAATCAGTCCTTCAGGGCTGTAGCCGTCTCCGAAAAATGTATTGTAAACCGGATTTCCATAATATTCACTTGGGAGGTCCACATAGTTGCCGTCTTGGTCATAAACCGGAATGGCAGGGTTACGGAAGAATGCATACCTGACCACTGAGCCGCCCTCAGATGAGCCATAACCGTCTCCCGAACTGGATACCATTCTCTGGTTGGACATTGAACCGTTGATATTGAGGCTGACTTTGAGCCAGTCTTTCACTTGAGAGCTGACATTCGAACGAATACTTCCTCTCTGGTAATTGGTTGATTTGATGATACCGTCCTGCCTATAATATGAACCGCTTATAATGTACTGGGTTTTATCTGTTCCGCCGCTAAGTGACAACTCGTGAGAGGTGATAGGTGCAACGCGGAATATTTCCTTCAGATGGTTGACATCTGCAAAATCCTTCACATAATCACCCTGAATCAGAGGACGCTTCACGACTGATGAAGCATTGTCAGATACTGCAGCTTCGTTATACATTTCGATGTACTGTGCAGTGTTGGTCATCGGGGTGAGATGTCCGTGCATCTGGATACCGGTCTGCATGTTATAGCTGATGTGTGAAGTGCCTCTTGAACCACCCTTGGTAGTCACAAGGACGACTCCGTTGCTTGCACGTGAACCATAAATCGCAGCTGAAGATGCATCTTTGAGGACAGTGATGTTCTCAATGTCATTAGGAGAGATATTGTTCAGACCTGACTCAACCGGAATTCCGTCAACGATATAAAGAGGCTCGTTGCTTGAGCTGATAGAGCTGGAACCACGAACACGGACAGAAATCGCAGAACCAGGAGCGCCAGTCTGATTTGTCACCTCAACTCCGGAAATACGTCCCTGAAGAGATTGTGAAATTGAAGCTACAGGCACTTTGTTGAGATCCTCGCCACCAACTTTGCTCACTGCTCCAAGCACATCACGTTTTTTCTGTACTGAATAACCGACAACTACAACATCATCGAGGAAATTGGTTGCAGTGGTCATTTCCACATTGATTTCATTTCGCCCCTTTACATTCACATGAATGTCCGAATATCCGACACAAGTGAATTCAAGCACGGATTCTTCCGATGGAACTACGATTTCATAGCGCCCATCAAGGTCGGTGATTGTACCGTTTGTCGTGCCTTTTATCACAACTCCGGCTCCGATTACAGGCTCATTGTTGGTCGGATCGATGACCACACCACTCACCTTTATCTGCGCCATAAGCGAGATCGGGAGAAGAGCCATTATGAGCATGATTAGTCTTTTCATTATCTATATGATATTATATTATTGTTTACAATAAGTTTTCCGTCTTTCTCCTGAATATCGGCTCCTGCAGGCAGCTCCACTATTACAGCCGCACAGTCTGCTCCAAGGCTGATCCTGCAACTTCCGCTGACATTTTTAGCCAGATATGTCTTGGTAACGATATCAAAGAGGTCTATCTTATCGGAAGAAAGTTCATATAACACTTTCTTGCCGATGCAGAATGGATTGTACATCAAGTTTACGTTATACGGACGCTCCGAATAGAAGTCAGTTGCATTGCAGTTGAGCTTCAAGATGCCTTCAACATCCGTAGTGTTCACAATCGCTCCGAGGATGCCACATGCTGAAGTGCTGTAAAGCGAGAACATGCTCTCCTTCGGGTTTGTCGGATACCAAAGAGGACCGTCGCCCAAAGCTACAGGATGTACCCCTTCCGGCACTGCGGAGTATTTTTCATTCTTGGTGCTGAGGATATTCTCAAAACGGAGACCTTCATAACCGACTATGCTGTTGGTGTAAGACTGCTGTCCAGGAAGACACTGATTTTCATCAGGAAGCTGGTCAGGGAAGAAGAGACGGCTGTTGTTCGCAAGGTTGAGCATCCATTTGCCGATTGCACGTGCATACTGAGGCTGATATTTGACTATCGGGACAAATGGCCATGCAACATCCACGCTGTTCATGAAGAAGGCAAATCCACCTCCATCAGTGAGACTGCCCTGTAGACCGCTGATTTCATATTCACCCCACTTTCCTGCAGTGATGCCCCATCCAGTCCTGCTGTTTATCGGGTTGGTACAACCGTCGAACACCCACGAAAACATCTTTCCAAGATCATAGTTGCAACCATATTGTGCATTCAAACGAGCTGCCGTATATATACCCATTGGAAGAAGGATTTCGTAAAATCGGCTTTCTTTCTGTGAATCAAGAGCTGCAATGGCACTTTTCGCACGTTCAAGGTAACGCTCATCTCCATATTTCTCATACGCAGCCAGAAGTACCCATCCATGTCCACCGGCAGCATCCTGCTGGAAGGGAATCCAGTTCACCATTCCCTTCATCTGTGAATAATCAAAATATGAATAGTCATAATTGCCATCCAGCACCTCGTCAGCTTTAGCAAACTGCTCAGCAACAGTGCGTTGGATTTCATCTGCGCCCTCGACTCCAGGGAAAAGTTCGCAAACGGCATAATAAAGAAGATTCGGATATACATCATACCACCAATCCCTTCCATATCCGCCTCCAAGAAGTGCAACGTCAGGGCAGGTATTGTTCATAACTATATTCCAACCATTATCTTTATTGAAATAGTTCTGAACCATCTTCACATAGTTGTAGCCTTCAGGTGAGGTGGTCTTGTCGATTCCCATCAGTCCCGCGCTGATCAGTGCATGAAGAGTGTTGAGGCTCTCATGGAACTCTCCGTTGTTGCGATCAGGCCCCTGACGGTCGTCAGCCATGGCGGTATATAGCCCGAATGTCGGCTGAGGGAAATTTCTCTGAGCATTATCAATCCAAATCACCGGTCCGGCAGGAAGAGTTGAGTTGAAATCGAATGCGTATGACTCGAAATCAAGAGCTTTCTGCTTCCAGTCAATCATTTTGTAGGGCTCCGGAAAGTTAGCCATAAGTTCAACGCGGGAGATAGCCTCCTGTTCTACAGGCATTCCTTTTGGCTGCTGGCCACATGCACTTAGTACAAGAGTTGCAATAGCAACGACAGATATCTTTTTCATTATTTAACGTCTTTATAATCAGTGTCAATAAGCTTGATGATGTGTTTTGCAAGAGGAAGGGACAAAAGCTGCAACGCTCCTACGATAAGCAGAGCATAACGCAAGGCAGCATCTTCCGAGAAAACAGCTGCGATTACAATGAACAGAAGCATACCGAGTGCTCTTCCGGCAAAAAGTCCAAGCTCATGCGAAAGGATGTAGGTATATCCGTCTCTTTTCTCGATGAGCGAAACTGTATCAATCGTCTTCATCATAGTCGGATAATAAGCCAGATCATGGATAGGCTGGAAGAAAATTTTGCAAACGATGAATATGTAAGCACCTGCAGCTGAAAATAGTAAGCTGTTTGCAATGCATCCTGCAAAAAAGACAAAGAGTCCGGTTCCGAATATGACCATTCTATGCTGAGGCTTTGCCACTCTGCCAAGGACATAGACAATTACTGCAGTAAGGGCTCCACCTATGCCTTGAATAAGTCCAAGTTCTCCTTCTCCACCGATAAATTTAAGTATGAGGATGGAAGGAGCTGTCACAAGGAAACCCTGGACCATTCCTTTGAGCGAAGCCAAAGAGAGCATTTCATTCCACAACCTATGGAATTTAACATGAAAGAAGCTTTTGCTCTCAGGCTGCTTGAAATCGCCCCTCGAAAGGGCCACACATGCCAGGATTGAAATCACACATGCACAAACCGTTACAATCTGGTATCCGTTCTGAAGATTGAGAGTATGACCGAATACAACGGATCCGTCAACATTTGCAAGTAGGGCACCTACAGCTACCGGAATAACAATATTCCAGAAAGAGAAAAAGAATGACTCAAAACCGAAAAAGTAGTTTCTTCCCTCATCATTGGTTGAATAAAGAGTAAGCAGATAGCGGTTTGTCCAGAAGAAACCGGTTGTGAGTCCGAGAAGGAATCCTGTACCGCATATCATGGTAGTATTCACATTTTTGATGAACATCATTATCATGAGTGCGACAGCAGAAAAAAGGATGCCAAAGCTATAGAGTACCTTCACATTGATTCTTTTCAGAAGCATTCCGTTCACCACGGCTGAAAGAGCTACACCAATGTACATGCAAAGCTGATATACTATCACCATTGATGCCGCACCGGTATTGCGCATGATGTATGCTCCGGCAAAAATCTCCACAATCGGAAGAACCATTGCAAATAGCAGGTTGGTCACCAGGAGTGTCTTTACAGCCTTTGGCTGTGAAAGAAAGAATTTAATTTCACCCATTCCTTTCATGGCACTATTTCTTAAGGCTTGCCAGAATCTCTTTGATTGAGAACTCGGCACTGCAGATTACCTCATCAGAAGCACCATAGAAAATGCGGATTGTGTCATCATCGACAAGATACTGACCGTTTGTAAAGACCACATTGCCGAAGAAACCTGTTTTCTCATAATCCGCAATAGGTTCCATTATTGGTTCCTCACTACGTGCAATCACTTTCGCAGGGTCATTCAGGTCAAGCAAAAGAGCTCCAAGGCAATAACGGTTCTCAGCATTGGCCCCGTGGTAGATTTCAAGCCAGCCTTCCGATGTTTTGATAGGAGCAGCTCCGGCACCGACACGAGTGCAATCCCATTTTCCCGGACGCGTTGTGGCTATGCAAACATGTTTTCCCCAGTGGATTCTGTCCGGAGACTCTGCCACCCAAATATAGTTACCTCCGAGTTCAGGGCTGCTTGGTCTGTGGAATGCATAATATTTATCACCGATTTTTTCCTCGAACAAAGCGCAGTCCTTATTATGAGGAGGGAATATCATTCCATGGCGCGTGATGGTCTTGAAATCTTTTGTTTCAATCAAGCCGACTCCGACTGCGACTGGTGACACCTCTGTAAAGGTGAGGAAGAAGCCGTCCTCTGTAGTAGCGACACGGCAGTCCTCAATGCCGAATGACTCCTGAAATCCAGCTCCGAAGATTGGCTTGATTTGAGGATCTTCATAGAAATGAACATCATCATCACTACATACCGGGCGAAGGTATGAAAGAGTGGTAAGATAGTTCTGACCTTTGTAATTTATTACGCGTGCATCAGAAGCGTCAAGCGAAGGATCATTTTTGTCAAAGGTAAGAACTTCTATCTCCCCATTATCATTATATATAGGGAAACTGATTTTCCCTTCCTGTTGTACAGGTCTTTCTGCCACACGCAGAAGAAGCCATGTCTTTCCATTCAACTTGAATACTCCAGGATTAAGAAGGCAGGTGATTTCCATACCGGGAATGCACGCCTTCAAATCAGATGGGCGGAGAATAGGATTATTCTCATTTCTTTTTGCAATATCCATAATATTTAATGTGTTTTAGTGTCCTGTGGTTCGTTGGCAAAGGTATGGTATCATATTCCTCCAATGGTATACATTTCTTGCAAAGAGGTGTACTTTTTTATATTTTTGTCAAAAAAATCAGGCATGAAAGCATCATTAAAAATATTTTGCTTCATTTCAGCTATTATTTTGCCGGTTTGCCTCAAAGCCGACATAAATTATCTGTCCAATAGGAACGGATTGTCCAATAGCAGTGTCACTTGCATTTACCAGGACAGCCAAGGCTTCATGTGGTTCGGCACATGGGACGGTCTGAACAGATATGACGGCCGGCAATTTGACATATACAGGCCCACCCTTGAAGACAATTCACTCAGCAGCAGCATCGTCAGGGATGTCATGGAGGATACGGACCACAATCTTTGGGTTGTCAGCGACAGAGGAATAGACCGTTTTGACCGGCAGAGCAACAAATTCAAAAGGTATTTCTCGGACATCGCACGAATGGGATTGAAAGGTGAGCGTTCTTTCTGCCTTAGTTGCGACGGTCGCGGACAGGTCATGGCGACAGTCTCCGGTTACGGACAATTCCTTTATGACAAGGAAGTGGACAGATTCAACCAATTATCCAATTTTTCAGAATCTGTAAGCTACCAGCATTATGACTGTCAATCAAAATTATGGACAGAGGTTGCCAATACTCTTTCCGATGGCACACATACATTTCAGAATATTGAGTTTTCGCAGTTGAACCAAGATGGAACCAGAATATGGACCAAATGCCTCAACGACAACGTTCTGAGAGCAATGGACACAAAAAGCAGTGTTGTATTTGCAGAGATAGAGTTACCGGATAATTGTGGAAAAATCCAATGCATGACAGAATGGGATGGTTATATCTGCATAGGTTTCAGCGATGGACTATATAAATATTCCCATCAAGAGTCTTCCATGATGCTTGAAGGCATTTCCATCATTTCCCTCTTCGGACAGGACCAGATGCTGTGGGTTGGTACTGATATGAAAGGCTTGGTCGTGGTCAGCGAAAAGGAGAAACTCTTCAGATCTGCAACGGCATCCGATTTCCCGGAATTCTCAAACGCGGCTGTCCGCGCCTTCTATCAGGAAACTCCCTCACTGATGTGGATCGGGACAAAGGGGAATGGACTCATTCTGGCAGATATCAATTCAAATACCATCATTGAAAGATTCGGGACAGGCAACGGACTGCCGGACAACAATGTCTATTCTCTCTGTGAAGGGGATGAGGTGGTCTGGATTGGAACAGATGGAGAGGGCCTGTTTTATATTGATAAATCTCACCACTCGATACACAGGCTTGCCACTCCCGAGAATGTCATGATTAAATCTGTCTACGCGATACTTCAAACTGAAAGAAATGTCTTATGGGTGGGTACCAGCGGATATGGGCTGTATCGGCTCACCATTTCCAGAAACGGCTCAAATAATTACAAGGTGGTCTCCTATATGCATTTTTCGAAGGGGAATGGCTTGGAATCCAATATCATATATGCTTTGGGAAAGGAAAAGAACGGTATTGTATGGGTAGGAAGCAGAGGCGGAAGCATACGTAACTTCAGCCCAGACGGAACACTGATTGAAGTTGACATACAACCAGAATATGAGGATGCATTGAAAGAAATGACTTGCATCTATGCATCAGAGTCCGGGATAATATGGATGGGGACGAGCCTGGGAGTATTCGGATACAAGGACGGCAAAACAGAACGTCTGGATTCCAGGTATATCGCAGGAAGCAGCGTACATGGAATCATTGAAGACATGTACGGCATGTTGTGGGTTAGTACCAACAACGGATTGGTGCGCATTGACCGGACACAAAGTCCGATAGCAGAAACGAAATATGCGGTAGAAGATGGCCTGCAGAACAATGAATTTGCAGATGGAGCTTTTTATATAAGTCCCTATAACAGAGAGTTATTCTTTGGAGGAATCTCAGGATTCAGCCGTTTCAATCCATTCAATGCTGTAAATTCCTCTGTATTCCCGGCAATGAATCTTAAGGCTGTGTTGATTGACAACCAAAGATCATATGACTCTCTCAGGGAAAAAGATGGGATGTTGGAACTTGTGATGCAACCTGGACACAATTCTCTTACCCTTGAATTTGCGGTGATGGATTATATGTCAGCAGAGAAATGTGAACTTGCCTATATGCTTGAGGGATATACCAGCGACTGGGTGTATCTGGGCACCTCTATGAATATCGCATTTGTAAATCTCAAACACGGACATTATACCCTCAAAGTAAAACATTCCAATTCTGACAAGTTATGGAGCGACGATATTTATTCGATGAATATCCTTGTCCTTCCGCAGTGGTATGAGACCCTCTGGGCAAAACTTGGATTGATATTGGTTTTATCAATTGCATTATTCATGACGGGTACCGGAATCCAAGCACGTCGGCGTGCTCAGAAAAAAGTACAGGAGGAAGAAGCACAGCAGCAGAAAATCAATGAAATACACGAAGCAAAGCTCCGCTTCTTCACCAACATTGCTCATGAATTCTCCAATTCCCTAACCTTGATTTACGGTCCGTGCAAAGAAATGCAGAAAATGAATTCCCTGCCGTTCAGGGGGCGGAAATATCTTGATTATATCGAAACTAACAGTTCACGCATGCTAGGCCTGATTCAGCAGCTGATTGATTTCAGAAAAGCTGAAACGGACCACCTTACAATTCACCCTGAAGAAGTGGACATCTTAGACCTCATTTCACGTACGGAAAATTATTTCAAGGGCAAAATGGAGGAAAAATCCATCCGGCTTCTGACGGATGTACGCTCGAATGACATCAAATGGGTGACAGACAAGGACAGCATTGAGAAAATCTTCTTCAATCTTTTGTCGAATGCCACCAAATATACACCTCCGGGTGGAGAAATTGACATAATCTGTTTCATAAAAGAGGGCAAACTTACTGTAGAAGTCAGAAATACCGGTGTGGGCATCCCACAAGAAAAACTTGATGCAGTTTTTGACAGATTCGAGGTGCTTGACCGTTTCGAGCACAATATTAAGAAAGGAAAAATCAGCAATGGCATAGGGCTTTCACTCTGCAAGACTCTTGTGGAAATGATGAACGGCGCAATCTGGGTTGAAAGCGACAGCCGGAGTTATGCATCATTCCTATTCTCTCTTCCAATGCTGGAGCCGTCCGATACCCCGAACGAAATGGTGAGACAATCTATCTTTGAAATGGAAACAACACCAGATCAGGATGAAAAGGTTCAAACGCCGGAAACGCCTAAAGCTTCTACGGGGAAAAAAGTCCTTATAGTAGATGATGACGACAATATACGACATTTTGTAATAGATTTGCTATCAGATAAATACATTATGCTTGAGGCTACAAACGGGGAAGAGGGGCTGGAATGTATCCAGGAAGAATTACCTGACCTTGTAATTTCTGACGTTGCCATGCCTGTCATGGATGGATTCCAAATGCTTAAGCGAATGAGAGAAAACAAAGCCCTTGAGCACATCCCATTGGTTCTCCTTACATCAAGCAATTCGGACGACAATAAAAGAATTGGGCTGGACCATGGAGCCGATGCCTTTATTGGCAAGCCGTTCAGTCCGGATATCCTATTGTCTGTAATTGCCAATAAACTGGGACGTGACGAGGCTATCCTTCGCTATACGAATTCTGCATATAGCGCGATGGACAGGTTCAGAGGAATCGAGATGAGCAAGGAAGACAAGGAGGCACTAACCCTTATGACCGATATCATCCAGAAGCATCTTGACAGCGAAACCTTGTGCATGGATTTCATTGCGAATGAAATGTCCATAAGCAAAATGAAACTCTATCGGATGGTGAAATCATGTCTGAACACTACTCCTGTGGAGTACATCAAGACTCTACGTCTGGAAAAAGCTGAAAAACTGCTCGTCGGCACGTCCCAAACGGTACAGCAGATAATGTATGAGTGTGGATTCAATACAAAGACCTATTTCTACCGCGAATTCGACAAAAAATACGGCTGCACTCCTAAACAATACCGCGACAAAGCAAAATGTTCCTGATTTGAGACAGGGGGGATGAGCTAAAGCAGCCGGCCTTGCCAGGTGTCGCGTTCCTGGAGGCGGTTGTCGAGAAGGCGGAGGAGTTCGACATTGCGGATGAGGCCCCAGGGGGTTGAATTCACGAAGCGAGGCGGAACCTCGCCTGCGAAGCGTTCGATGTAGAGGTCGGGACGGAGGCGCTCGAGCATGTCTATGAAAAAGTCAATGTATTCATCCAGAGCAAATTGCACGAAATCTTCAGGATGGGCGGCAAATTCCTTTTCCATTCTGGTTCCCTTCACAATCTGCAACTGGTGAAACTTGGCGGAGCGAATCGGGAGTTCGTTTATCATCTGACACGACTCAAGCATCATCTGACGGCTTTCGCCTGGCAGGCCGAGGATGAAATGGGCGCCCATGTCAAGCCCTCTTTCGGCAGTGGCCATAACTGCCCTGCGGGCTGTTTCAAAGTCGTGGCCGCGGTTGATTCGGTTCAAGGTTACATCGTAACAAGACTCTATGCCATACTCTACAATGACCACGGGAGCATGGCGTTCACTCCCCTGCCCGTCTGGTCCTTCAAGAGTTCTTTTCCAGCCTTGCATCGCCTTTCCTTGTGCCAAGTCTGCAAGGAAATCCAGTTTCTGCTCGTCCACACAATCCGGCCTTGTACCAATTACAATCCCCACCACTGCAGGATGCTGCAAGGCTTCGACATAGAGTTCCCGCAGGCGTTCAAGAGGAGCGTAAGTATTTGAAAATGATTGGAAATAAGCAAGATAATGCTCTGTTGTACGGTAGCGGACCTTGTGGAATTCGATACCCTCGTCCATCTGCTGATGCAGGCTTTTGCCTGCTGTGCTGTAGGCTGGATGGAAGGCGGCATTGTCACAATAGGTGCAGCCACCGCGACCCACCTTGCCGTCACGATTGGGGCAGGTGAAGCCGGCATCGAGCACAATTTTCTGAAGGCGTTCGCCGTATTTCTGCCTGAAATATCCTACAAAGGAATTATATCGCTTGCCGTTTGGGAAATTATAGTCCATTATCTCATACTAATGAAATGCAAAATTACGACTTTCAATGAATAATTGCTATCTTCGCCGTGCTAAACTTTCTATATAAAAACGACACCATGTACCCACTCAAATTCCAAAACATTTTCAAGTCCGTCGTATGGGGCGGAGAAAAGATAGCTCCTTTCAAAGGAGTGAATACACAGCAGAAGAACATCGGCGAAAGCTGGGAACTTTCAGGCGTAAAAGGCAATGAGTCCATCGTTGCAGAAGGCCCCCTTGCCGGCAGGACAATCACCTCACTTGCAGAGGAATACAAGGGCAGCCTGCTCGGAGAAAAGGTCTATGCTGCCACCGGGGCAGAATTCCCTCTTCTGATTAAATTCATCGATGCACGAGACGATCTCTCAATCCAGGTACATCCTGATGACAAACTCGCTGCAGAAAGGCACAACGGCTCGAAAGGCAAGACAGAGATGTGGTATGTAGTCCAGGCGGACGAGAAGGCACACCTGATGTCGGGTCTGAACAAGGAAATAACTCCAGAGGAATATGCAGCAAAGGTTGCAGACAACACCATAACCGATGTGCTTCATGACTACGACGTGCACGCAGGCGATGTGTTCTTCCTTCCGGCAGGCCGTATCCACAGCATTGGTAAAGGCTGCTTCATCGCAGAAATCCAGCAGACATCCGACATCACCTACAGAATATACGATTTCGGAAGGCTCGGGCTGGACGGCAAGCCTCGCGAGCTGCACACCGAACTTTCAAAGGCGGCAATCGACTACACCGTCCTTCCTGACTACAAGACTTCATACCAGAGCTGTAAGGATCAGGAAAACGAGCTGGTAAGCTGCAAGTATTTCACTACCAGCCTCTACGAGCTCGACAAGGAGGTGACCAAAGACATGAGCGGGCTTGACTCGTTTGTCATTGCCATCTGCATTGAAGGCTCTGGTTCCCTCACGGATTCCGAAGGCAATGCAGTGAGCCTGCGTCAGGGCGAGACTGTACTCGTTCCTGCTTGTTCGCGCAGTTTCACGCTTCGGCCAGAAGGCAACATGAAGGTGATTACAAGCTACATACGATAATCAACGGACAACAATAATTGCAGCGGCAGATATCCGCCGGCGGTCCTCCCCACTTCGTGGGTCCCCTCCCTTTTCGGGAGCCAATGCCGCCTTCAGATATCTGCCGCTGCAATTGATCTATAAAAATAGACATCTGCTACAGGCCGCGTGCACGAAGGAGCGCAGCTGCATCAGGGTCTGCACCGCGGAACTTGCGGTAGAGAGTCATAGGCTCCTCGCTTCCTCCCTTCTCGAGAATGTTGCGGCGGAAACTCATTGCAGTCTCCTTGTCGAAAATGCCGTTCTTCTTGAACAGCTCGAAGGCATCCTTGTCAAGCACCTCAGCCCAGAGATAGCTGTAGTAGCCTGCGCTGTAGCCCGAACCGCCGAAGATGTGGTTGAAATAGGTGCTACGGTAACGCGGGATGATTTCGCCGATAAGGCCCATCTGCTCGCAGCATTTCTTTTCAAAAGCCTCAACCTCAACACCTTCCACAGAGCTGAGCTCATGCCACTTCATATCAAGGATGCTGGCAGCACAAAGCTCGCCGGTAGTGAATCCCTGGTTGAAAGTCGAAGATGCTGCAATCTTTTCAACAAGTTCATCAGGAATAAGTTCGCCAGTCTCCCAGTGGAAAGCATAAGTGGCAAGTACCTCTTTATCAAATGCCCAATTCTCATTGATCTGAGAAGGAAGCTCCACGAAATCACGTTTTACATTGGTTCCAGAAACACCCTTGTAAGTACACTGGCTCAGGAGTCCATGAAGCGCATGACCGAACTCATGGAAGGCAGTGGAAACCTGGTCAATGCTCAGAAGTGAAGGCTTGCCATCCTTAGGAGCGTTGAAATTGCAGATATTGACAATGACAGGACGAACCATATTTCCCTCAGCATCCACATACTGCTCCACGAAATTGCTCATCCATGCACCAGCCCTCTTGCTCTCACGGGAATAATAGTCAGTAATGATGACACCGATATGGCTGCCATCAGCATCAGTCACCTTGAAAGCCTCAGCCTCAGGATTGAAAAGCGCAACACCCTCAATAGGCTCGAACTGAAGTCCATAGAGGCGACCTGCAAGAGCGAAGATTCCGGCACGGACATTTTCAGACTTGAAATACTGCATGGCCTCGGCCTCATCGAGAGCAAAACGCTCACGGCGAACCTTCTCCGCATAGTACATATAGTCCCAAGGTTGGATCTTTGTTCCCTTAGGGAGAAGCCCTGCCTTGATATCCCTATCCATAACCTTCTGCATGTCAGCCACTTCCTCTTTTGCGCGAGCCATTGCAGCCTTCATGATTCCCTCAAGGAAAACATCCACGGTATGAGGGTCGCCAGCCATCTTGGTGCTCAGTATCTGGGCTGCAGGAGTATCAAAGCCCATGATCTTCGCCTTTTGGATGCGTAGCTCCATGATACGAAGAAGCACAGCTTTATTGTCGTTCTCATTGGAGTTGTTGCCTCTGTTTGAGTAAAGACGGAACATCTTCTCGCGCAGTGCCCTATCAGCGACAACTGCCATTTCATCATAATAGTTCGAAACAGAAGAGCCTATCTCAGCCTTGTAGGCATTGCTCTCGGCAAGCAGGTTGTTTCCGAAAGTAAGTCCGAGCGAAGAGAGCTCGCTGTTGATGGCCTTGAGTTTCTCCTGATCCTCGGCGCAAAGACCGACACCGTTGTTCACAAAACCATCATAAACATCCTTCAGAAGCATCTGCTGCTCGCGGGTGAGTCCGCTCTGGTCAGCCTCATACACAGCCTTCACGCGTGCGAAAAGGTCTGCATTCATATTGATTGAGGAACTGTGGTCAGAAATCATAGGCATCGCCTGCTCCACGATTGCATTGATGTTGTCGTTCGCGTCAGACTCGCTCACATTAAAAAGAACACCAGAAACCTTTGACAAAAGAGCTCCGCTGCGGTCAAGCGCTGCAATCGTATTCTCAAACGAAGGAGCCTCCTGATTGTCGATAATTGCCTGAATCTCAGCCTGCTGCTGAGCAATTCCCTCCTTGACTGCAGGAAGGTAGTCCTTCTCCTGTATCTTCTCAAACGGCGGGATTCCGTAAGGAGTATCCCACTCCGCAAAGAAAGGATTGGCATTGTTGCAAGAGACCATGGTCATAAAAACTGCTGCAAAAATTAATGTCTTCTTCATAATTCTTCTATTCATACAATCTTGATCCATCCTCGTAAGTTATATCTTCCAAACGGTTTACAACCATCTGAATACTACCCTGATACATGCATAGCACACCGGTGATGTTCACCTTCCTGCTACCATCAAGCACATCATCAGGAATCACGATATCGGCAAACTTGCTGAAACCGCTTGTACGGAGCTGGATGACAGCGCTGCCCATCTTGAAATACTGGCTCACACTCTGAGCCGCTGCATTCTTGATGAGGAGCTCCTTATATGTCATCAGACTTCCGTCTTCCCTCTTGCAGTCCTTGAACATTCCACCCTCCGAAACGACATTTGTGATAGGACCGAATGTGGTGTTGCCGCTGCCTATTACCGCCTTGTCCCAGTCTCCTGCATTGAGGTGGTCGATAATGTTCTGCTTGGACATGGCCCAGGTAAACACCTTCCAGTTGTCCTTGTTTGAAATCTTTACATTGTCCCTGTCGGAAGAAAGGAAAAGCCTGTTTTCCGCATCCGTACTTTCATGTGGACGGGTGGAATCCGGATACAGAAGGACAAACACCTGGTCGGTATAAGTCAACCCCTTGAGAGTTACAAGCTTACCAACGTTGCTATTGGTTGACTGATTGTCAGCCTTGCCGGGAAGCTGGGACTCCGTGACCACCGTCGGCTCAACGGGATCGCCCATCTCGCCCTGGAAGACAT
>CALZOR010000012.1 GCA_945827785.1 uncultured Bacteroidales bacterium
AAAACAATAAGACCATGGCAGACATAATTTTAGGCATAGAATCATCCTGCGACGATACATCGGCAGCCATCATCAGCGACGGCTACCTCCTGTCCAACGTCCTTGCCAGCCAGGATGTACATAAAGCTTATGGCGGAGTAATCCCCGAACTGGCTTCAAGGGCACATCAACTGAACATAGTACCCGTTGTCAGTGAGGCAATTACCCGCGCAGGAATAAACAAGGAAGATATCACGGCGATAGCCTTCACACGCGGCCCAGGCCTCTTGGGCTCCCTGCTTGTCGGCACGTCCTTCGCCAAGGGACTGGCTCTCTCCCTGGGAAAGCCTCTGGTTGAGGTGAACCACCTTCAGGGACACATTCTTGCGAATTTCATCAAACAGCCAGGTGCGGAAAACCGTCAGCCGGAGTTCCCATATCTCTGTCTCCTCGTTTCAGGAGGCAACTCCCAGATAGTCAGGGTGGACAACCCTCTGGAATACGAGATTCTCGGACAGACCATAGACGATGCCGTGGGAGAGGCTTTCGACAAATGCTCGAAGATGATGGGGCTAGGATATCCCGGTGGCCCGATTGTGGACCGTCTTGCCAAGGAAGGCGACCCGCTTCGTTTCCAGTTCTCCAAACCTCATGTCCCAGGCTTCGACTACAGTTTCAGCGGAATAAAAACCTCCTTGCTTTATTTTGTGCGCGACCGTATGGCGGAGGACCCGATGTTCATGGAAAATAATAAGGCCGACATCTGTGCAAGCTTCCAGAAAGCATTGATAGACATATTGTTGGATAAATTGATCAAGGCGGCAAAACAAACCGGCATCCACCAGATAGCAATCGGCGGAGGCGTCTCAGCCAACAGCGGCTTGCGGGCGAGAATGCTTGAAGAGGGACGCAAACGTGGCTGGACAGTTTTCCTCCCGGAGTTCAAGTTCACCACGGACAATGCCGCAATGATAGCCGTTGCCGGCTGGTTCCACTATATCAACGGTGAGCGTACTAGTCTCGATGTCGCACCTGTCAGCCGTCTTGCCGAATTATGATATTTAGGAATTTCCCAAAACTTTAGATTTGAATGAAACAGATAGAACTTACATGCAAACTCGGAAAGGAACTTTCAGAATCTGAAATTCAGGCTGCGGCCGTAAAGGCTCTCGGCGTGTCTCCGAAGATCAAGGTGCAATACCGGATTCTGCGCCGCTCGATTGATGCGCGCACGGATGTCCTGTACCGCTACCAGCTGGAGGTATATCGCCCCGGGGAGTCTCCGCTTGAATATGAACTGCCTGAATATAAGGATGTTGCCTCTGCTCCGGAGGTGCTGATTATTGGCGCCGGACCGGCGGGCATGTTTGCCGCCCTGAGGTTGCTGATGGAGGGCTTCAAGCCTGTCATTCTTGAGAGGGGAAAGGATGTGCACCAGAGGAAGTTCGATATGGCAAGGCTTTCAAAGGAAGGAGTTGTGAACCCGGATTCAAACTATTGTTTCGGAGAGGGCGGAGCAGGTACTTTTTCTGACGGGAAACTATATACCCGTTCATCTAAAAGGGGTGACATACGTGAGGTCCTGCATCAGCTGGTCCGTTTCGGCGCAGACCCTTCCATTCTGATTGATGCCCATCCGCATATCGGCAGCGACAAACTCCCTGTCGTCGTGGAGAATATTCGCAAATGCATCATCGAGCACGGAGGTGAATATCATTTCGATACGAGAGTTGTGGACATAGAGCGTGCGGGCTCATCCTACAAGGTCACTGCTTCTGATGGTACTATATACAGTGCTGATAATCTGATACTTGCAACCGGACATTCTGCCCGTGACATTTATGAACTTTTCAATAGGAAGGGATGGGAAATCCAGGCCAAGGGCTTTGCTCTTGGTGTCCGTGTGGAGCACCCGCAGTCGCTCATCAACAATATCAGGTATCACGGCAAGTACCAGCCTTTCATGCCTACGGCAGAGTATTCTTTCGTAACTCAGATAGAGGGAAGGGGAGTATTCTCTTTCTGCATGTGCCCGGGAGGTATCCTGGTGCCTTCGGCAACCGCTCCGGGAGAACTTGTGCTGAATGGAATGTCCAATTCGGCGCGTAACTCCAAATGGGCAAATTCCGGCGTCGTTGTTTCCATAGAACCTGAAGACATGCCGGAGTACGCCAGGTTCGGTCCTCTTGCTCTGCTTCAGTTCCAGAAGGATGTCGAGAAGGCGATGTTCGATTTCAGCGGGTCGCTCAAGGCTCCGGCTCAGAGGATGATGGATTTCTGCCGCAGGGTGCCTTCTTCCGGACTGCCTGCCACTTCATACCATCCAGGCGCAGTTTCAGCACCTTTGCACGAACTGCTTCCCGAGCATGTTTCGCTCAGGCTTAAATATGCATTTCCGATGATTGGCAATAAGCAGATGCACGGATACTACACCAATGATGCGCTTCTGTTGGGAGTTGAGTCGAGAACTTCTTCGCCGGTCAGGATTCCTCGTGATCCTGAAACTCTGGAGCATGCACAGCTCCCCGGGCTGTTCCCTTGCGGAGAAGGTGCCGGATACGCCGGCGGAATCGTGTCTTCGGCCATTGACGGAATCAACTGCGCCTTGCGTTGCGCTCTCCGTCTGCGACCATTCTGAGCCAGCTATGGGATTCGAACCCACGACCTTCGCGTTACGAATGCGATGCTCTACCAACTAAGCTAAACTGGCAACCGTCTCTTTTGCGGATTTATATATACCCGCAAAAGGACTGCAAATATAGATAAAAATTACTAAAATCGTAGATTTTTCAGACTTAATTTCAGTTTATGACATTTGAGCAGAATGTAGACATACTGATTGTCGGAGCCGGAGCCTCCGGCCTGATGGCCGCTGCGGGTGCAATGAAGATTCTCGGGCCATCGGGCAGGGTAGTCGTCCTTGAGAAAATGCCCCGGCCTTCGCGCAAGATTATGATAACCGGAAAGGGCCGTTGCAATTTCACCAATGCAAAGCCGTGGAATGAATTTTCAGCCCACATCCATCCGAAAGCCGATTTCCTCAAACCGGCCTTCTACAACCTCACTTCAGATGCCATGATTTCCTATCTTGCTGAACTTGGTCTGGAGTCGGTGGTGGAAAGGGGAGACAGGGCATTTCCTGCTTCATACTCTGCAGCAGATGTTGTGGATGCACTTGTCAAGGGAGCCGAAGACAGCGGAGCCCGAATCATTTGCGGCTGTGAAGTAGTGGAATGCCGCCGAAATGGAGAAGGTTTTTTTGTGGAATGTACTGACAATCAGATATTCACGTGCTCAAAACTCATTATCTGCACCGGCGGTCTATCATATCCGACAACCGGCTCAACCGGGGACGGATACCGCTTTGCCAGGAATATGGGACACAGTGTCACCCCGCTTTTCCCTTCGCTCACGGCAATTGTCCCGAAGGGATATAAAAATACATCCCTCAGCGGTCATATTGACAGGCGCACACCTTTGTCAGAAATGGGTAAGCTGCTCTGTGGCAATCAGTTGAAGAATGTTGGCGTCGGCCTTTTCATAGACGGGAATCTTGTTCAGGACGAATTCGGCGACATTGATTTCACCGATGGCGGACTCGAAGGCCCGATAGGATTCAAACTCAGCCGAAGAGCTGTGCAGGCCTTGTCAAACGGAGCGAAGGTGTCAGTCGAACTGGACTTGAAGCCTGCCGTCGAGATGTCAAGCCTTTCTTCCCGGATTGCCAATCTGTTTGACGGGATTTCCAAGGATGGAAGGACTGCTTCCAAGCCATATCGTGAGCGTTTCAAACTGCTTCTGACAAAAGTTCTGCCTTCTTCGCTGATTCCTGCCTTCATCCGATCGAATCCGACTCTTGACCATAAGACACTTGCCGCAAAGCTGAAATGCTGGAAGATGGATGTGACCGGATATGTCGGCTATGAACGCTGCGTCGTGACGGCCGGAGGCATAAGCCGTGACGAAATCGTTCCCAAAACCCTTGAATCCCGCCTTGTCAAGGGCTTGTATTTTGCTGGAGAAGTGCTTGATATTGATGCAGATACAGGAGGATACAATCTTCAGTCAGCCTTCAGTACCGGCTATCTTGCAGGAATGTCGGCTGCACGTTCTATATGACACCGCTTCCAATCATCTCGACGGACGTCTCGCAGGTCGATACCTCAGACCTGTCCTTGATTGGGCTGTACCATGCTGCAAACTGTCCGGGAGTAATCCCCCTTTGCGGCTCGTCGAAAATAATGAACAGCCCGTTCTGACGCATTACAAGAGTGGCATCCTGCAGAGGCTGGCGGTAGCGTATCCTGACCCTGTAGCGGCGGATTTCGCCGATTTCCATCTTCATATCTTCCCTGATCCAGTGAATTTCTTCCGGAAGAACCCTGAGGCAGCTTCTTGACAGGCCCTTATGTGTGTGACCTTCACCCACATAGATGATGTTTTTCTCGATATCTGTTCCGATTACGAAAATCGAGTCTTTGTGTCCGCCGATGTTCAGACCCTTGCGCTGTCCGATTGTATAGAACTGCGCACCATCATGTTTCCCGACAATTTTCCCGAATGGATTGTCCTTGTAGCGCGTTTTTTTGACGTGTTTCTTCCCGCTTCTGTAGGTTTCGGTCTCAAATTCAATCTCATAACGCACAGGCTCAGACAGTTTTTCAAGCTCCTCGTCACTCATCATGGCAATTTTTTCAGCCGAGAACGGAGAGACCGGCATCGGACCTCCCTTTTCCCTTCTTTCATGACTTGGTTTTGCCTTGTCCTCGGAGATGTAGCGGGTAATCATGTTCAGCGTCCCGTCGTTGTCGGCAAGGATAGACTCCAATGTGTTATGAATGAATTTATATTGCTGATTGTCAGTAAAATAAGAATCATATACCTCAATGACGTCACCTTCCTTCGGCTTGAGTTTCTGCTGAAGGAAAGTCGGTAGGTCCACCTTTCCGACAAAGCATATTCCCTGAGAATCTTTCTTGTCAGCAGACTGAAGGTCCGCTTCGTGCGCAAGCCTCCGGACCTCGCTCTTGAGAAGGTCACCGATCGGGAACATCGCATAGGAAAGTTGCTCCTGGGTGAGCTGGCAGAGGAAGTAGCTCTGGTCTTTGCCCGGGTCGCTTCCTGCCAAGATGCGGTGCACGGTCCTGCCGTTGATTTCTTCCGTAATTTTCCTGCAATAATGCCCTGTAGCAACCATGTCGGCACCGAGTTTTTTCGCGCACTCAAGAAAGGCTGCAAACTTTATCTCCCTGTTGCACAATACATCCGGGTTCGGAGTTCGTCCTTTTTCATATTCATCGAACATATAGTCCACGACTCTTGCGCGGTACTCCCTGCTCAGGTCCACGAAATAGAACGGGATTCCGATTTTCCTTGCCACCATTTCGGCAACGAACCTGTCCTCCTCCCATTCACAGTCTCCATGAAGGGTGGTCGAGGCATCGTGCCAGTTCTGCATGAACAGCGCAAATACATCATAACCCTGCTGTTTCAAAAGCAGGGCGGCAACACTTGAATCTACGCCTCCCGAGAGGCCTATGCATACTTTTACCTTGCTATTATCGGTCAAAATAGGATAATTCTGAATTAATTTATATATTTGTGTACTTTGCAATGATGCAAAGATAATTGAATTGATTCTTTATGACAAACAAAGAGTTGAAAATTGCCTATCTGGAGTATGAATCCATGGAGGAACTCAATTCTCAGGACAAGTCTCTGGCCGAAGCTGCCGTCAATGCAACGCAGACTTCCTATGCCCCTTATTCCAATTTCAACGTAGGTGCTGCTGTCTTGCTCGAAGACGGGGAAATCATAACCGGTTCGAATCAGGAGAATGCCGCATATCCTTCAGGACTTTGCGCTGAGAGGACTGCGATGTTCTATGCCAGTGCACACAAGCCTGACAAGGCGATGCTTGCAATTGCAATTGCAGCATCTCAGAATGGCATTCTTTGTCCTGATCCTGCAACTCCGTGCGGGTCCTGCCGCCAGGTGATGGCACAATATCAGACAAAAGGAGGTCGTCCGATGGAGGTGATCCTTGTCGGTGGAAACAAAATTTGGAAGTTTTCCAAAGTGGATGACATCTTGCCGCTCATTTTTGACAGTTTATAAAAAATATTTTTGCGGCAAAGAAAAAATGATTACCTTTGTGCCGGGTAAGTCATACACGACCAGCTCCCTCTGAATTCCCCCAGGGCTTGATCGCAGCAAGGGTAGGAGGTCGTAGCGGTGCGATGTATCAAGCTTACCCTTTTTTATTTCCGTACAGGCTCAAACGATAGCTGAATCGGATCCTATCGTTTTCTAGATTGAGCCTACCGTGATGTTGTAGGTATAGGTGTTCCCTGCAACCAGTGTTTTTTCCGGTGATGATGGTGCATTGTATTTGTAGGTTCTTTCGCCAATGCTGATGGTAATGAATTCTGTAGGGTTGACTTTGCCTGGGGGTACCATCGCCTCATAAATGGCTTCTGTTGAATTTTTAGTCTCCAGACATGCACTGACAGGACAAGGAGAACTGCCTTTCAGCGTGCTTCCATCCCATGCTGCATACCAGTAGGAGTTTACTGTCACGCTGCTTACTTCCGTCATGTCAAGTCCGGTGGCAGGTGTAAGTACAACCCGAACCTTTGCCATGGCATGTCTGAAATCCAGAACCAATGCATCGCTGAAACTTACGTTGGATTTTGTAGCAGTCAGAATGTCGCATTGCTTGAACAGGTCGGTTGTGCTCTGGTCCTTTATTTCCATTGAATGAGTTGCAAGGCTTGCCGGATAGACGGCCGTGATTTTCGCCTTTGTTTTTGTGCTCTGCCAGAATGCCGGAGTTTCGGCCTCTGTTATTCCGCTCATGCTCTTGACTGTGTATATTCCTTCGCTTTTACCTTCATCTTGGGTCAGGGTAATGGCAATCTTTTCAGTTCCGTCTCCAACCCAACTGTCCATGCCGTCTATTTTAGAAGGTATTTCGGGATGGTTTGCCCTGAACTCTACTTTGTATTGGCCTGACTGATTGTTAGCTAACTCTTTGGTGCAAGCAACTGTACCAAGTACGAGGAATGCAATTATGACTCTTTTATCCATAGCTTTCTGATTCACGTTTCACTCGTTGCGAAACTTAATTTTTTAATTTGCCGAACCACTGGTGCTTCCACCGTCGTTCCATCCTGAGATGTTTCCAACGCTGACGGATAGCCCAAGGTTATTTACAACAACATTATATTCCCTGCGGTAGCCTCCTTTGACTGTCGCTTCAGGCTGCCCAGACTCAGGTATGTAACTATATTGTTCTCCATTGTACGAAACGATGATCATCTTCTTGCCGGCAAAGCTTTGGGGAATAAGCAGGGCTTCATAAGAACTGATGCATCCGCTTGAAGCTGTAACCTTGCATGGCTGAACATATCCTCCAGAAAGGTCATCCCTTACTGTCAGTCCGCTGTATTTCCCGTTGACGGAATCGACCAGCAAAGGATTCAGGCGGCCCCAGAGAGCTATATTGTTTGACGCATCTCCGATACTTACGCTCACTTGTTCCGGATCGGCTCCGAGCAACACCCCTTCGTTCTTCAGGTTGATTCTGATTTTGGACATCTGATGAAGAAATCCTAAAGCGTTGGCCGTCCCGAATGTACATGTGGTAGGGGGGACGAACAGAAAGTCGGATGCTGCCAATTTGTCTCTGCTGCTCTGGTCAGACCATCCTCCAATTTTCTCAAGATCCGTGTGATAAGCATTTCCGACCATCCATGCCATTACCTTGACGGACGATGTGTTCTGCCACCAGTGTGTCTGCTCCGCTGAAATGCCTTCAATCGTAGCTGTGCTTCCCGACATGTCCGTTGCGTGATATTCTTTTATTTCGGTACCTATCTTGACTGCAATTCTTTCATATCCATCCCATTCCCCATTGGCGGTAACCTTGCTCAATTGGGTTTTTTCTACCTGGAATGTCATCGCGGAATCTGTAACATGCTCTTTTTCAGCCTTTTCAGAGCATGATACAGCCACAGCAGCAATGATGCTGAATACCGTCGCAAGAAGGATGTTCCCGTACTTGACTTTCATCGTTAATTCTTTTATTGTTCTTTGCGCCACCGGCAGGTGCGAAACTGCCGATGTACCATTTAGTGTACACTCCTGAATTGACGCGGTTTCAGGCGGTGGCTGTAACTTGTGCAAATTACATTGTTGCTTCAACATCAGTACCTGGTTCATCAGTCCAGTTTGTGATTTCAGCGGAAGCTGTTGAAATGCCAGTCTTCTTGACAGTGATGTTGAATGTATGGTTCTTTCCTGGCTGGAGGGCTGCCAAAGCAAGGTCAGCCTTGTATGTCTGTTCGTTGAGGGTTATTTCCAAAGCTATCTTGCCGCCACTGATTGTCTGAGGGTAGAGAATGAGAGATCCGGCTGTGTATTGACTATCTTCAGTAGTTGTAATGTTGATTTCAAGATCGGCAGCAGTACCGACTGCTGTAGCATTACCATCAGTTATGTCAAATTGTCCTTCCAGAGTAAGCCCTCCAAGTTTATATTTTTTGAGGTCAGAAATCACTACATCGTCACCACTTTTAAAAGTGAGTGTCAACATGCTCATTTTGTGGGTGAAGGCATCAGAACCGGTGAAACTTACAGTAGGGCTGGTTACATTTGCCTTTGTCTGTGCCCACATGAAATCAATCTTTTTCTGAGCATCACCGGATTGATTCGAAGCCACGGTACTCCCTTTAATCACTCCTGCTGTTCCAGGCTGAGCGCCTTCAGGATCGGTAAAAGGATAATATGCTGTGAAAGTAACGTCATTCTTATTTTGGAAATAGATTGGGCTGGAGCCATTGAATGTACCTGTTCCATCAATGGTGAACTTGACGTTGATGTACTCCTTTCCATCTTTCTTCTCGTTGCCTGTGGTGGTAATTCCAATGGCGTCAGACGGATCCCAGGTGTTGCCAGAAGCTTTTGTCTGGATGCCGGCTATAATTTTAGCAGCTACTTGGGAGTCTGTTGGTACGGTTGTTTCAACTTTGTTACATGCAGAAAATACTACTGCTGCAAGACCTGCTGTCGCAAATGCTTTGCAAAGGACATTTGTTTTCATGATTTTGTTTTTTAGAATGTATTTATGAATAATTAAATTACATTGTCGCTTCTGTTGAAGATTCCTCGCTGCTTATCCAAGGAACGATGTCAGTTATCGTGGTGGTTACGCTCGTATTGCTTATATTTAATGTGATGCCATATTGATATCCGCTTTGGAGGGCGTTTTTATCATCATTGCCCTGAATCTGGGATAAATCGACCGGTATGTCATATCTTGCCGGATCACCATCCTGGAACAGTGGCACATATATATGGAATTTCAGAGGCTGTTCTTCTGAAAACTCCTGAGGCGGAAGAATCATGGTATAGGAAATGGAATTATCCTTTTTGTTTTCCCGTATGATAGATGTGTTGCATTCCGGATTCTCGGCATTGTTTATAGCCCTCAATGTATCTGACTTAACTTTTAAAATGGAAACTTTGCCGCTCTGCCTGTCAAAATAGCCCTCCGTCGAGAGCCCGCTGAGGCCGCATGCCGTCTTTTTTACCATTTCATACTCAGAACCGTTAACTCCTTTCAAGGTCACGACAAGTTTGCTCATCTTATGTGAGAAGACAAAGGAAACAGGCTCTGTGTCCTCTTTCTTTCCTGTCGCTTCAGCCCATAAAAAGTCGAACTGTTTCATTCCGGACTGTTCTTTGACAGAGAAATCGTATTTGGTGCCGGCTGTCAATTCTGCCTTCCAAGGGTAGTAGGCTGTGAATTTGACAGGCTCGGAATCCGTATAATATATAGCCTCGCCCGTTGGGATGAAATCCTCAGACGAACCAGCCGGAGTTTTGTAGCAGATGTTGGAATAGGTGCGGCGTCCGCTCACTCCTGAAATCCCGACAGAGTCTTCAGCTTCCCAGCTGCTTCCGCTGACCTTCGTCTGAATTTTGCAGGCAAAGCGTGCCACAGCCGAATCCATGTTGCTTTTTTTGCATGAGATGGCTGACGATAGTGCAGCCAGAATAACCAATATATATTTCAACGATGTTTTCATTCCCATATTATTTGACATCAACTTCATATTCGTCAGTAGGCTTCCAATCGCTTATTATGAAACCGTATTCTGCATTTGTCTGAGCTTCGAACTTTGCTGTGAAAACTTTTTTGTCAACATTCGTGTCAATGTCGCTCAGATACTTGTCAAGATGCGTTTCGAAAGTTTGCTCATGTCCGTCTGTAAATCTGATTCTCACTTTGAAAACTGTTGTGGTATCTGGGGAAATACCAGCAATCATGCAGCTTGCGCGCAAGGTGTCGAGTTGCAGATTGAATCCAATCTTGCTGCTGTCTGGCTTTCCGCATGAATGTCCCTCATATGGGTTGACAGAACCGAGTATCCCTTTGAGCACTCCGGTAACCGTGTCAATCCTCTCAGTGCTCCCTCCTGTTACTTTGAACATGAATTCAAGCCTTTTTACGCGCTGGACAAGAGGCATTTTGAGGCGCAGAGTGTCATCCGGGATTATTTCAGCATGTAAGTATGCCGTGTACAGGTATCCTGGATCAGGAACAAGGTAGTTTTCCTTGTTACGGACAACTGAAATGAGACTGTCCTTGAATTCCATTCCCACCGGCAGATTGTACACGAGGACCTCATGGGTGCCGGGGTCGAGTGTGCCTGGATATCTGACAATATTTGTATCGGTGCGAATCACGACTGTATCCATTATAACTGTAAGGCTGTCAGGGTCAACCGATTCTGCACTTCGAAGGGCAAAATAGCTTTCGACCTGCAAGGAGCCTTTGTCCGGATGCGGGGTGTTGTGGGTTGTCGTTGTAACACATCCTGCCATAGCTGCTGCAAACAGTGCAGCTAAGAGTATATTCTTCTTTGTTCTCATTTCTGTGCTTTGGCTTTTTTGACTTTTGGGGCTTTGTGCCCGGCTTTAGGCTGCTGTATCATCCATATTACCGATACTCCAAGGGAGGTCGGACCCCACCAATGTTTGTCTTCTATGTCTTTTCTGACATTGACATTGTCAACCCATGTATAGTTTTCATTGCGGGCATAGATATAACCCAGACCGAGTGAAAAATCAATGGCGAAGGAACGGTTCAGATTGATTTTATAACCTCCGATTGCACCGGCACCAATGAAACTGCCCTGATGACCGATTTCTGAAGATTTGTAATTGTACTGGCCTCCTTTTACCTGAATGCCGGCGTACCAGTTGTTATTTGCTCCAAGATAGTATCTGGCTTGAGGGGCAATTTCCCAAAGGCCATAGTGTTTGTATCCTTTTTTCCATGTCCAGTTTGAGTATGAGGCATCCATTGAAACTGACCAGTGTTTGTCGATCCTCCATTCAATCCCCAAGTCAGGGGTGATTGTCGCCCATCTGAACAGGTTGGTGCGCAGTCCTATTGTATATGCATCCTTGTACGTAATGGTGTGTTTATGAATTTTAACTTTCTGGGGCTTTCTTTCCTTTACGCTTACGGAATCATCCTGCTGTGCCTGTGCTTCGGCATTGAGAGGAATGGATTGCATAATAAGTAATGATGCGATTGCCAAATAGTAAATCAAAGGTTTCATAAGCTTTAATTTGTTAGCTATACACAAGGTCAATACGTACAAAGTTAGAATATCTTTGAAAGAATGCAAAATAAAAGGTAAAAATATGTAGATTTGCGTGTGGAATATCAATAGAACGTATCGTATGGAAATATTGCTTGCATTTTTGTCGGGATCTTTGATTGCTGCTGTGATTGTTTTTTTCCTTGTGCGGGGAGTAGTTTCTCGCCGGGTAGCCGATGCGGAGGAAGCTGAAAGAATCAAGGTTGAATCTTTGATGAAGGTGGAGCAAGCCCGTCTTCAGGTGGAACTCGACCATGCAAATTCAAAGGTTGCCGAACTGCAGGAGAGCATTCAGCAGACGAAGGAGGAAATGAAAATGCATCATGCCGAGGACCTGGCTGCCAGAGATGCTGCCCATAAGGAGGCGATGGATGCCTTGCAGTCCCGTTTCGACGAGACGGTTGCGAAGGTCGCGGCCCAGATGAAGGAACAAACCGGCAATATGCTGAAAGAGAGGCAGAAAGAGTTTGCCGAGTCGAGCAATCTGAGCATCGGACAGCTTGTCAATCCTTTGAAGGACAATATTGCGGAGCTGAAAAAGGCGATGGAGCAGGGGAATAAGGAACAAGCGGAGCGCAATGGAGAGATGCGTGAAAGAATCAAGACCCTGATGGAACATAGTGATGCTGCCCGAAAAAGTGCCGATGAACTTGCCGCGGCATTCAAGCACGGCAGCAAGGTTCAGGGTGACTGGGGAGAGTCTGTCCTTGAAGAGTTGCTTTCATCGCAGGGCCTTACGAAAGGAATCCATTTTGATACTCAGGCAGTTATCGTCGATGCAAACGGCCATGCCGTAAGAGGGGAGTCAGGAAACATCATGCGCCCGGATGTCATTCTGCATCTTGATGAGAGGCGTGAGGTTATCATTGACTCGAAGGTGTCACTTAAGGCATTTGTGGATTATGTCAATGCTGAGAACGAGGTTGACCGTCAGGCCTTTCTGAAGGCTCATCTGGACAGCCTTAAGAAGCATGTCAAGGAACTGGCTGCAAAGGATTATTCTTCTTATGTGCAGGCTCCGAAGGTATCAGCCGGTTATGTAATCATGTTTGTGCCTCATTCAGGGGCGTTGTGGACAGCCTTGAATGCCGAGCCGGACCTTTGGCGCCGGGCGGCTGACATGAATGTTTACATCGCAGATGAGCAGACTCTGTACGGTGCACTGAAGATTGTTCGCATGACCTGGACTCAGGTGGCTCAGGCTCAGAATCATGAAAAGGTTTACGCCCTGGCGAATGAGATGATTGAGCGTGTCGGGCTTTTTATGGAGAAGTATGACGCGCTTGGCAAGGCGCTAAGGAAGGCTACGGACGAGTATGACGATGGTATGAAGAAACTGGATGTAAGAGGTCAGAGCATCATCAATACGTCACGCAAGCTGATTGACCTAGGTGCGCGCAACAGCGACCGCCATCCTGTAAAGGCTCTCGTTGACATTGACGACATCCCTGCCATCCCTGAATAGGGCCACTTTTCGAAGAAATACCCCTAATAGGGGTCGTAGACGAAAGTCTACGGGGGTTAGGAAGGGCAGTGTTTCGAAGAAAAACAATAAGGAGTAACTAAAACTCGTTTAGTTACCCCTTTGCGGTGCGGACGGGACTCGAACCCGCGACCCCCGGCGTGACAGGCCGGTATTCTAACCAGCTGAACTACCGCACCAATTTGTTCAGTCTTATGCGTTTTTCTCGAACGCGGATGCAAAGGTACGCATTTTTTTGAAACCTCCAAATTTTTTCTTCACTTTTTAGGGTTTTTATCTGTTTTTTTTCTTCTTCCTCCCAAAGACGCCACAAAATTACTATCTTTGCGAGCTTCCCATCATGAGGTTGGGAAGATACATTCGGAATTAGATTATGGCAGAAAATGGCAATATCATAGTAAGAGGAGCAAAGGTAAATAACCTCAAGAACATCACGGTGGAAATCCCGCGTGGAAAGTTTGTCGTGATAACAGGTATTTCCGGTTCAGGCAAGTCTTCGCTTGCCTTTGACACCCTTTTTGCTGAAGGACAGAGACGATTTGCGGAAAGCCTGTCTTCGTATGCCAGGCAGTTCCTCGGCCGAATGTCCAAACCAGATGTGGACCAGATAGAAGGCATCCCTCCGGCAATTGCCATACAGCAGAAGGTAAATACCAGAAATCCCCGCTCCACAGTTGCCACCAGTACCGAGATTTACGACTATCTCAGAATGATATTCGCCCGCATTGGCCGCACATATTCTCCTGTAACAGGTCAGGAAGTCAAGTGCAGCAGCGCAGCTGATGTGATATCATACATAATGCAGCCCGGCTATGATGCCGCCTACATACTCTCCGACCTTGAATGGGAGAAAAGAAATGATAAGGTGGAACTGATGCTTGCCCTTAAGGAAGAAGGCTATTCAAGACTTTTTGCCGAAGGGAAGGTATTGCGCATTGAGGAGGTCATGCAGATGGACGGCAACTATCCTCGCGAATGCTGTCTTCTGATAGACAGGCTCAGGCTGCCTCAGGAAGAAAATGAAGATTTGATGACAAGGCTGCATTCATCTGTGGATACGGCATTTGACAAAGGAAACGGAACACTTATCATAAGCAAGACAGCCGGAACGGACACCGTCACGGAAACCTTCATAAACCGTTTCGAGGCTGATGGAATGAAATTTTCCGTTCCTGACGAATATCTCTTCAGTTTCAACAGTCCTCTCGGTGCTTGCCCGACCTGCGGGGGTTTGGGACAGATTATCGGAATCAGCGAGGATTTGGTCGTCCCTGACAAAAGCCTCACAATATATGACGGCGCAATCACGTGCTGGAGAGGGGAGAAGATGGGATGGTTCAAGAATCAGCTCATCCTTAATGCCGAGCGATACGGAATTCCGATATTTGAGCCTTATTGCAACCTGAGTCCAGAAGTGAAAACCATGATATGGAAAGGATGCAAAGGCCGTACGGAGGAGGAATCCATAATTGGAATAGATGAATTCTTCCGCTGGGTGGACTCGAACAAATATAAGATTCAGTACAAATATATGCTCAGCCGCTATTCCGGCAAGACCGTATGCTATGATTGCGGTGGAAGCCGGTTGCGTCGTGAGGCAATGTATGTGAAGGTCGGCGGCAAGAATATACATCAGTTGCTATGCATGACAGTTTCAGAACTAAGGGAGTTTCTGCATGATGTGCAACTTACTGAAAACGAGCATCTTATTGCTGATAAGGCTATCCAGGAAATCGACTCTCGCCTGAAATACATCGAAGATGTAGGCCTGGGATATCTCACTCTGAACAGGACATCCAACACTCTCTCTGGAGGAGAAAGCCAGAGGGTGAACCTTGTAAACGCCCTGGGAAGTTCCCTTGTGGGTTCTCTCTACATCCTTGACGAACCGAGTATCGGCCTGCATCCACGTGATACTGACAGGCTTATTTCGGTCTTGAAACGTCTCAGGGACATAGGAAATACTGTCGTGGTTGTCGAGCATGACGAGGAAATAATGCGTGCAGCCGACCAGTTGATAGACATCGGTCCAAAGGCAGGAATCCATGGAGGTGAAATAGTATTCTCCGGCAGTCTTGCTCAGGATTATCCGCCTCAAGTCAGGGAAAAGTCACTTACTCTGCAATATCTTTGCAAGGACCGCAGCAGATATGTCCGTGATAAGCGCAAGTGGTCATATTCGATTGATGTCGAGGGAGCGATGGAGCACAACCTGAAGGATATAAACGTGCGCTTTCCTCTCGGAGTCCTTACAGTCGTGACGGGAGTGAGCGGGAGCGGCAAATCATCCCTTGTCGGAGATATTCTCTATCCGGCCGTTTACAGACATCTTAACCATACCGGCTCGGCTCCGGGTACATTCAGGGGCCTTTCCGGCAATGTTGACCGCATAACTCAGGTCGAGTATGTTGACCAGAATCCGATAGGGAAGAGCTCAAGATCCAATGCCGTAACCTATCTCAAGGTCTATGATGACATACGTAAGCTTCTGTCAGAGCAGCAATATGCAAAAATCAACGGTTACACTCCTTCACATTTCTCCTTCAACATGGAAGGCGGACGTTGTCCGGAGTGCCAGGGTGAGGGCTTTGTACGAATCGGCATGCAGTTCATGGCGGATGTCACCATGGTCTGCGAAGCTTGCGGTGGAAGGCGTTTCAAACCGGATATCCTTGAAGTCAAATACAAGGGACTCAATATCGATGACATTCTGAATATGAGGGTCGATGAGGCCATCGAATTCTTTTCTGCCCAGCCGGAGCCACTTGCAAAACGCATAGCTGAAAGACTCCAGCCTCTGATGGATGTCGGCCTGTCCTACATCCAGCTCGGGCAAAGCAGCAGCAGTCTTTCCGGAGGGGAGAGCCAGCGCGTGAAACTTGCTTATTTCCTGTCAATGACCGAGGGAACGGGCAAGAACAGCCAGCGGATTCTTTTCATTTTCGATGAGCCGACAACCGGTCTTCATTTCTATGACGTAGAGAAACTGCTCAAGTCTTTCGATGCTCTTCTGTCAAAAGGACACAGCATAGTTGTCGTCGAGCATAATCCGGATGTAATCCGCTCTGCAGACTGGATTATAGACTTAGGCCCTGAGGCAGGTGACAAAGGCGGCAACCTTGTCTTTGCCGGCACTCCGGAGGACCTGGCAAAATGTCGTGAATCCTATACTGCACGTTATCTCTGATTCACTTCAACTACAATAAGTTTGCTGTCATTTATAGGATAACCGGCTGACATATAGAGCATTCCTCTTCCGCTTTTCAACAGGGTGAGTGTGACTCCAAGCCCATCCTTGTCCGGCTCGTAGTCATAGATACCTCTGCTTTTGTCGAGTTCGAGTTCTTCATATCCAAGGTCAAACGGAGTATTTGGCGGGAATATCTCGCACCAGATATGGATTTTGTCTCCGATGTCCCCTACAATGTATTCGCCGGGATGCAGTATGAAGTAATAATCCTTGAACTTGGATTTGACCTTGCAACTTGCCCTGGCACCTCCTCCGTCCCTGCTTTGGCATGTAATGGTACATTCTCCTTCTCCGGTTGCCGTAACCAGGCCTGTATCTGAGACACTTGCTACTCTGGGATTGTCGCTGAGCCAGACCAGACTTGTATATGAGGCATCCTCCGGCTCAATCGAGGTTTCAAGAAGGTGCGACTGTCCTTCATATTCAAACCGGATTTCCGAATCGGAAAGATTGATTTGTTTGACAAATGTACAAAGACCGCTCTTGTCCACGCTCCATCCATCTTTGGACAGCCCGTCATTTTGAGGCGTCACAGTAATTCTGTACAGACAGTTGCGTTCCACATTATGGTCAGAAGAATCTTCTCCTATGAGGAAACGGTACATCAAAGGATTGTCAATACTCGCCTTGTCCGGCGAAAGGTATTCTATTTCCAACTCGATGTATGAACTGATTTTCAGCCTCGGGTCATTCGGCATTATCCCTTCCACAGACCAGTTCCCCTGCATATTCTCAAGCATGTACAGGGCAAGTTCTCTGCTGCATCCTTCCGCATCGGAATAATTCAACGGGTCCGTTTCAAATTCAAGTTTTGAAAAACCGGCTGTAAAGAAATCGGACTCATCCATGACTGTGTTGTCCTTGAAAACTGAAATTACCTTAGGGCAGTTTATGATTCGTGCCCCAATCACATTCATGCTTACATCCCCTGACAGTCTGCTCCTGTCGATTTTCAGACTGATTTTGGCCATCATTCTCTTCATCGGAATTGCCAATGTCCTGTCACCGGATTCAATGCTCACATCCTCCATGCGGATGCTCATCGGTATTCCGCTGCGGTAGTCATCCGGCCTTGTAAGGTGATATCGTATGTCATCGAGTTCATCCATTGACTTCACCAAAGTCCTGTAACCGAAATTCGCACAGCCGAATATGTTGTACTTCTTGCCGGGAATCATTTTGAAGCTGACTCCCTCCGACATTGCCGTGGCAAGGCTTTGTCCGCTGAACCACCAGGCATATTCAAGAGCGCCATAGTCATCGAAAATCATCAGACTGATGTCTGTAACCTTGTTCTCATCCGGATCTTCCGATTTGGTTGCCAGCTCTCCTGTGGCGAATGTCAACCGGACATCTTCAGTTTTCTGTTCATCTGCGTATGTGCCTGGTTCACAACTGCTAAATACTGTTGTTAAAACGATAACCGCGTTCAGAACAAGATTTCGTATGTACTTTTCTCTTCCCATTTCTCCACCACCAGTTTAAATTGTACACTTTCCACGCCGGCCGGAATATCGGGGTCCGATGTGCCTTTTCTCCTTATATCCAGATCATATATGTAATTGCAGTTCCGGACAATACCGCAGCCCTCATTATCCCTTCCGACAGAAATGGACCAGTAATAGGTTTTTCCTGCAATCTTTCCTTCAAGGACAAGCCTGGTAAAGGGTGAACCAGGGCTTTCCACCTGACTGGTATTGGGAAAGCATAGATATTCCAGATTGCATTTATTTACATTGCTTCCAATCGCCTCATGAAAATTTTGTAAAATTATTTCCTTACAGATGAAATTGTCCAGATCACCCTCTTCCAGATGTCCGTTGTTTATTATTCTCATCGGGTAGTCCTGCTTTATTGCATTTACAGGACATTCAGCATTCACATTTATCAGATATGCTCTTGCATCCTTTATTTTTTCTCCCTCATATGGCTGTCCGGAAAAATCGCATCTTACACTCCTGAGAACCACCTGGCTGACAAGTGGAGTGAGAGCAAAATCTCCTGCATATTCTCCGGCGGTTATTTCCATTATACCACAACTTGTGCATTTGTCAGGCCTTTCATTCTCAAGACTGACTGTAATCTTGTCGATTGAACCAAGATTGTTGACCTGTGCCCAATTGAAGCGGTCATATCCGGAATTGGCAATTGCACAGACTATTTTTTCACCGCTGCAAGATGCAATTCCAAGACGTCCATCTTCCCAGCTTTCAAATCTTTGATATGAATCAAGCCTTCTCAGCTTGTCATTGTTGAAAACGAAGATATCAAGAGCCTTTTCGCTCTGCTTGCTGCCGCTCTTGCTTATCACACTGATATTGGTTTCGGTTACCACCTTCCGCTCCTGATAATCAAAAGCGGAGGTGCAACCGTTGACCAATGCCGGGAACAGTAGTGTAAGAAGCCCCAGAATGGGTATTGAAAAAGAGTAAGCAAGTTTTGAGAAAAAGTGTGTCATAATAGAAAAGAGTAAACCAAGTTGAATGAAGTTGCTCCCGGCATTTTCCCGTTATTTCTCAGAATGAATAGTCTATACCCAACCGTAAGAAGTTGGTATTGAAATTCTTGTTTCGTATGTTGTCTATTATACCTGTTTTTACAGATGCTACGATTCCCAGTCCTTTATATATTCGCATCCGAAGCCCCGCTTCCATTATTGCATCAGGCCCTGATACATTTCCATATCTAATACCGGCTGCTATGAACGGACCTTTTCGTTCCCCTTTGACCCAATATTGTGCATACATTTCGAAACTGCTGAGGTTCTTGTCAATTTCCACCCAGGGCACACGACTCCCGGTATCGGAACTGTGTGCCGATTCAATTTCAGTCGGACCCTTTACAAGCCTCCATATATTAATGCATGCGCCTGCACATACGGACCAGTAATTATTGATGCCGTGTGCAAAGCAGATTTCTGCACCCTTCCCCGTGACCAGCGACGAAAGGCCAATCCCCGCTACCATTTTCTCTTCTGCCCTGCTTACCTTTCCGGATGTGCGGGCGAATGCATGCGACAAAAGCAATGACAAACACAAAACCATCGTTAATCGTTCCATTTTGTTTTTGTGCAAAGCTATGGCAAAGATTCCGAATGATTTTGCGATTTAAAAGTTGAACCTCCAACTTTTTCTGTTTTTGATAGTTTTTGGTTTTTCTCGGGGAACCGTAAGAAAAATTTGATAGGGGATAGGGCTGAAAATGCCTATATAGTGACGAAAATCATTCAGATTAATCCCATGGAAAGCTCTTTAATGGCTTAACCTGGTCATAATCTACGCGTACAGTTGAGGTAATTGCCCTTGGAATCCTCTTTCTCGAATCATTGAATTCATCGGAAATAAGGCTCCTTGCAGGGTCAAAGTCCTTGCACCTGACTCCGGCAATGTCCATAAGAAGGTGCGGAAGGTCGTCTGTCATGAAAGGCCTGTGAACAGAACTTGCTATTTTCCTGAGCAATTCAGGGTGTTCATTTTGGGCCATAGGGGAAAGGTAAATCAGGAAAGGTATGTCCAGCTGGCAGTGTACGGCTTTGTATCCGCCAGATTCATAGTCATGCGAACGTCCTATATGATTGCGGAAATCATGAACTTCATCTCCATGGTCAGGAAAATAGATAATGACTGCGTCACGGTCTGCGTAAAGGCTTATAATCCGGGATATTACATAGTCATTGTAAAGTGTTGCATTATCGTAGTGAGCTACGTAGATCTTTTGCTCCGATGTGAGGTCCAGTCTTTGAGCATAATCAGATTCGTTGAATCTGTTCCAGTTTGAAGGATACCGTTCCGATGCCTGGACATGCTGTCCGGATAAATTGAAAATCACCAGGTTGCTGTCTTTTTCAATCTCGTCCTGCACAGAGGCATAGGCATCTATGAGTTCACCATCGTACTGATATTTGACTGTGTTCTTGTGGTTGAAGAGTTTATCCTGCATTGCTGGGTGATTGAAGAAACCGCATGAGGCATCGTACGTATCCATCGCAGGGTCATAAACAAACTGGTTGCTGTAGAAATTTACACAGAAACCAGCTTTTTTGAATACCGCAGGGAAAAGCGGAGCTTCGTACCATCCTCGATTCTGGTCAAGGCTGGAAAGGCTCATGAAGTTTCTGAATGAAAGGGAAGTTGCATTGACGGAACTGATGACATCGTCAAAGATGAACAGCCCGTCTGTTTGCTCCAGAAGAGGATTTGTCGGTAGGGGATAGCCGTATAACGATGAGTGGTATTTGCTGTGGGATTCTCCGATTACTACTACAATGTCTGCCGGTGCATTTCCTTCCCTTGAAGCTACAATCCCGTCTTGTGACAAGGAGCATTTTTCAAAGTCATCGGACTCCTGAACAAACTGGATAACAGCATTGTATGTCATATAGACGATTGATCTGGATACCGGTTTACCGATAGTATAAACGGTATTTTCAACAAAATCGAAAGTAAATGCCTTGTATACTGTGAATGGGTAAATTATTGATGCGCAGATATATAACATCCCTAAAAATTCGAGAACAGTATTACATTTCCCTTTTTGGCGCATTTCGTCAGCATTCTTCTTGCTCTGTAATTTGCTGTTTATCAGTTCAATAATTAAAGCCAATGCAATTCCCGCAACAAACAGCCCTGCAATTTTCAGAAAGCGTGGCGATAGAATATAGGTCCTGAAGAACTCTTCGCTTTCTGCATTTGTGGTCTCATTGACAAGCTGAAGGATGAACGCATTGACATGGGTGCCGAAAAATTCATACAGAAAATAATCTGTGCATGCAGCAATCCATACGAGCAGGGTGAAAGTCCAGGCAAGAGCCGGACCAAAGCGCTTGAAGATGAGGCTTGCAGCGAAGCATAACCACAAAATAATGTAAGCTATGAAACTGCAGAGAAACATGTTTCCGAAAATTCCTTCAAGGAGGTCACCGGCTGCGCGCCCAAAGCCCAGCCCATATAACTGTGGAATGAACAAACTGATACTCAAGCAAATATATGCGAAAGTATATTCTTTGACAGGCTTTAGTACAAGTTCTGCCGCTTTTTTAATAACTCCTACCATTTTCCTACAATTGCTGAAAGATATTTGCTGTCATATACAGTCTTGACGACAATATAAAAAATAAGAAAGCGACGTCAATGTAGGCAATCCTGTTTTTCATTTCGGAATACTTTGTCAATCAATGATTTGAATTTAAGTTTTCTTTTTCTTTTGCTCTGCTCCCTTCTGTTCTTGAGGTCATTCAACTCGTTGAATGCACGCATATATTGTATTATCTTGTCCTGATGTGGCCGATAAATTTCCGGATACTTCGCAACAATGCGTCCAATCAGGGCCTCTTCTTTCCGGAGTGCTTCTGTAATTGCGGAACCCTTGCTATGCTGACGGTAATGGAACAGGACTTTGTCGAGTCGGACAACTTTGTCTTCAGGGCCGAGCAATCTCAGAAGAAAATCCCAGTCCTCGTAACCTGTCCTGAATGTTTCATCGTATCTGCCTGCTGTCATGGCATCTGTGCGTCTGTAGAAACAGGTGCAGAAAATGTGGTTTATCGCAATCAGCCTGTCATAGCTGTATTCAGGAAGGTTCCATGGGGCATCAACAGAACCGAACAGACTTGCCTTGCAATAGACCAGCTTTGTATCAGGCTGTTTCTCAAATACTTCCATGGCCATGGCCATGTATTCAGGACCAATTCTATCATCAGCATCCAATGGGAGGATAAACTCGCCCGAAGCATTGTCAAGCCCAGTGTTACGGGCTCCGGGCAGCCCCTTGTTTTCCTGACGTACAAGTTTGAATCTGGAATCTCTGGAGCAGTATTCTGCTGCAACTTTCCATGTGCCGTCCTTGCTGCCATCATCAACGATTATACATTCCCAGTCGGAGTAAGTTTGGTTGAGAACTGAGTCAAGTGCTTCAGCCAGAAAGGCTTCCACATTATATGACGGTACTATGACAGAAATCTTAGGCATTTTTTACTCCTTTTGATGGCAGTTTGAACCGGAAACCGAATATGGTAAGAAACTTCTGACGCTCTTCTCCGTGGTAGTTGATTTCAAACAACCATGTCAGGAACGGCTGTATATTCCGTTTGACAAAGAAATAGCAATAGCGGTATCGGCTGCTTTTGATGAGTTTTTTCTGATATCCTTGAGCAGATACTGCGATGCAGAGTATTCTTTCGTATGCGTGAGTAAGGGTTCCATTGTTGTGTGATCCTTTGGATGCTGGGAAGATGTCACTCTTTATTCTCTCGTCCTTGAGGAACTCCAGGGCGCTTGCACGCACTGCAAACATAGTCCCGGCACAATATTCCCTGCTTAACGGCTTGATGCCAAGCCTTGCCAACTCGTCAGTGAGCATTTTCCCGTCTTCGATATTGCTGTCCCTGGTAGTTACATTCACATCCATGGAATAAATAAGTCCCAGTTTAGGCCTGCTTACGAAGGCATTGTGATTCTTTGTGAAACGTTCCGGACTTCGAAGAAGAGCATTGACCATCAGACTCAGCCATTTTCTACCCCTGAATTTGATTCCATTGAACTGTATGACCATGGACTCATCTTCGTTTTTTGTATGTAACTTTATGACATACAGGTATTTGGAAAGATCTATTCCCTTGATGCATTGGATGAAAGGCCAGATATCATAACCTCTGTTTTCAGTTTCCATGAAACGTGCGTCAGGTTTGAATTTCCTGATTGCATCAGCAGATTCTTTCGTCAGGTTGTTCCCGGTTACAATCAAATCCCATTCAACGCCTGTTATGTTCTTCATTTTGCTGATGAAATATGGAATCTGATTATGATAGTAAAGATGAAAAACTACAAGTATTTTTTCGGTCATATCAATAAGGTCAAATCGGATTGCAAAGTTAGTAAAATATTGGTACTTTTGTCAGGTTTACAATATAATGAGTCTTTATGCCCTCAATTTCAGTCATTATTCCGGTTTATAACGTCGAGAAATATCTCGGACGCTGTCTTGACAGTCTTCTTGCCCAGACCTGGACAGATTGGGAGGCGCTATGTGTGGACGACGGAAGCCGTGATGCAAGTGGGACAATATTGGATTCCTATGCCAGCCGTGACAGCCGTTTCAGGGTTGTGCATGTGGAGAACGGAGGTGCTTCCCACGCCCGCAACATTGCTCTTGATATGGTTGGGGGTGAGTTCCTTATGCTTTTGGACAGTGATGATTTCATACATCCGCAGACTATGGAACTATGTATGTATTTTGCCCGCAGGGACTCTTCGGATCTGGTAACTTTTACCTATCATCATCCATACAGGACTTTGACATCGGCACTTCAATTTCTCCATCTCCCGGAATATAAACCGAAATTCAAGAAATATGATCCGTCAAAGGTGGAAACACGTGTCACGGAAAATGTTTTCGAATATGCAACGGAGTATTCAAAGCCCGATGACATAGACAGAACATGGGCTGTAAAACATTGTCATCCTGTCCGTTGCATGTACCGGATGGAGATAATGGACAACTTGCGCTTTATTGAAGGAATCATATACGAAGATTTTCCATGGTGGAGCAGTGTCCTTTTCAGAACCCGTAAGATGACAATTATGCGCTTGCCCCTGTATTATTACTACCCGAATTTCAAGGGAGCCATTATTTCAAGCGGAAACAGATATAAAATAGAAAGCCTGAAGAAGGCTCTTGCTGCTGCGGAACAAATCTGCAATTCTGAAACCGATTCCTACAAGATAGAAAGGTGGAAAAAACATTTTCTTACCCCGTTCAGGTCGAAGTTGGAAAAGAAACTCAAATCTTTGAAATAGGCTTGTCTGAAGCGATGGACTCAAAAAGATTCATCCATTGCTTCATTATGTTCTCTATTCTGAATCTGCTGCATTGTTGCTTTGCCTGATGGCCCATTTTTATTCGTAACTGATTGTCTTCCATTAGTTTCTTTATTCTGCTTGCCATTGCATCGCAATCTCCTGCCTTGACGACATATCCTGTCTGGCCGTCAATGATTGCTTCGGCAGGACCTGTTGGGCAGGCGAAGGACACGGCAGGGACTCCTGCTGATGCCGCCTCAATCAGAACCATAGGGAATCCTTCGTAGATGGATGTCATCAGGTATATTGAACTGTTCCTGATTTTCTCAATGAAGTTGCCGACCGGCTGATATATCGTTACACTGTCTTCAAGAGAGTATTTTGATATTAGTTTTGAAAGATGATCCTGCAGTGGACCGCTTCCGTATATGTCCAGCTTCCATTCCGGAAAGTCGGCAGATACATTCTTCCATACTTTCAGCATCGCATCATAATTTTTCTGCTTCACCAGACGCCCGCCGCTTATGCAGTGCTTCATGTTTTCTTCCGTGGAACTGAATTCTTTTATGTCAGAAGGATTATATATCTGTACAACATTATCCAGATATTTTCCCCAGACAGCAGCATCTTCCATGGTCAGGACCACAAACTTGTTCATTCTGGATGCTGCCTTGATAAAGGCCGGAAGGCGATACTGCTTGCCTCTTATTAAATAGCTCTGATATGAGAAGTGGAATTCAGCAATTTTTGCACAAGTCGTTTCCATCTTCGAAATAGGGAAGAGCTCCACTCCGCATAATGAAACGCAGACGTCGGCGCCCACTTTTTCAAGAAGGGCTCCCAGTTCATTCATGTACCTTCGCTGTCTGAATGGAAACCTGATATTGATGTCAAGGTCTATCAGCTTAACTTTTTCACTAAGTTTGAAAAAAGGCTTCCTGCCCTTCTGATGGAAGGTCACTATATAGATGCGATATCCAAGCTGCTCAGCAAGATAGTTGGCTTTCTGAGTAAGAACGCTTTCAATACCTCCGGAACGGTAAAGCGTATCAGTGCAATAGACTATTGTCATATTATATTATCAAATCTCTCAGGAATGCGTACGACTATTCTCAATTCGAACATTGCCGGCTTGTTCCATGCATAAGGAGGCCTTACAATGCTCTGGCAGATTCTTGCAAATTTTGTCCATCTGTCGAAATCTCTTGCAGGAAGTTCTGTCGCATATCTGATTGTTCTGGCCCTTTTTGCCATGTGCTTTCCCCATCCCTGACTCAGACGGTCCTTGTCGCTGAAGCGTTCTTCAAGACGCCTTTTGTCGAAATATCCGAAATGCATGAGGTACAGATCTTTGGCAATGTGGAAGTTATGCCCTTTGATCCGGTGGAATCCGCTGCCCCATATACATGGTTTTGCAACTATTGACGGTTTTGTGTAGCGGGTACCTATCTGGGCATAGTGCCTTTGTTTAAGGAAAGGTTCATTTTCCGTGATGTCACCTTCCTCGCCAAGTTTTTGCCCGAAGTCAAGACCGAGGGCGCTTAGGCTGACACCTATTTTCTGTGCCGACAGATATTCCCTCAATGAGATCTCACGTTTAGGATCGACAACGATGAACTCATCTGCATCAACTCCAATCACCAGATCATATCCTTGTTCCAGAAGGGAGGCTGCCCTTTCCGAGAGGAATCTCAGCCTGCCTTTTTCTGCCGCCACTACCTGATTGCCGATTTTCTCATGCAGAAATGCATTTGTCCCCTCGCAGAATGGAGCAATATCCTGATCTGTACCGTCAAAATAAATCCAGAGATTCTCTTTCCCCAGTTCCCTGCCGTAATATTCAACCCATTTCCGAAGGTAGAAGTCATCATTACGGACCATTGTCAATGCTGCAATTCTTTTCATATCCCGCATTTTAATTCATCAGCCACCAACGATTATGAGTCCAAAGATAGTTGAACGGCTGGATTCTCAAATCTTCTTCCAGAAGCTTGTAGTATCTGTCAATCATTTCCTCGACTGACATCTTGGATGCATCTTCGCATATAGGGATATATTCAATGTCATATCCCCCCTTACGTTCAAGCATCCTTTGGTAAACAACCGCCATGCCGAATTTCTTTGCCACTCCTGCAGATGCACTCATGGTCAGACATGGCCTATTCATGAAATTGACCGTCATGTGGTCAGGTCCGTTGAAATATGGACGCTGGTCAGTTGTAAACAGATATATTTTCTTCTTATCCTTGTTCTTGAACACATATCTCAGAACATTACGTGACTCCATATATCCGGTAAATGCTTTTCTGTCGCTTATCACAGCCAGACGTATGTCTTCCATGATTTCATTCATCATCTTGCTTGAAAGTTTGCGGTAAACCGAGCAGATGTCGAGATCGCTGAAATGGAAGTCTTCCTTGTAACTGTAATTGCATGCGCCGCCCATGATTTCCCAGTTGCCGCTATGTGAACTCATTATCATTATGCTGGGACGCTCGTCATACAGTTTGTTGACCAGCTCAGGGTTGATGATTTCTGCTATATGGCTGTTCCTTAGGCGCTTTCTGTCGCATGCGCTGAACCAGACTGCCTCAAGAAATATCTTTGCAAAATGTATGTAGAACTGATGTCTGATCTGGTCCCTTTCTGATTGTGTCTTCTCCGGGAACGCATGGTTAAGATTGTCATCTACCAAATCGGTTCTGTATTTGAAAACGTTCTCGATGCACCAGCCTATCCATTTCGCATTGAAATGATGGAATCCCAGGGGGAATATTCCAATCAATTTAATAAATCCTTGAAGCAGAAATTTTCCTGTTTTATAAAGCATTGTTCAGTATAATTTTATACTCACAAAGATAGTAAATAATTTAGTTTCTCAAATTCGAAACAGGTGTGAATGGTTATACATAAAAAGAGAGACTGAAAAGTCTTTCGACCGTCCAGTCTCTCTGAATCCAAAGTACGTAAATTATGCACCGAAGTTGTCGTAGAGGATGTTCTCAGGAGGAACTCCAAGAGAATCAAGCAGGTCAACAACGCATTTGGTCATCATAGGAGGTCCGCACATGAGATAGAGTGCATCCTCCGGATTTTCATGCTGCTTGAGGTAGGTTTCGAACATGACGTTGTGTACGAAGCCTGCAATATAAGGAACGCCTGCTGCATCTGCTGCCGGGTCCGGACGGTCAAGTGCAAGATGGAACTTGAAGTTAGGGAAATCCTTCTCAATCTGGTGGTAATCTTCGAGGTAGAATGCCTCTTTCAGGCTACGCGCACCATAGAAGAAGTTGACCTTTCTTGAAGTCTTTTCCGTCTTGAAAAGATGCATGATGTGAGAACGCATAGGAGCCATTCCGGCACCACCTCCGACGAAGATAAGTTCCTGGTCTGCAGGAAGATTCTTCGGAAGGAAGAACTCTCCGTAAGGACCTGAGATGGTAATCTTGTCCCCTGGTTTGAGTGAGTAGATGTATGAAGAACATACACCAGGATTTACATCCATCCAGCCGCCTTTTGCCCTGTCGAGAGGCGGAGTTGCAATACGGACGTTGAGCTTGATGATATCTCCCTCTGCCGGGTAGCAGGCCATTGAGTATGCCCTGACTGTCGGGGTAGGGTTGACCATCTTGAGGTCGAAGCATTTGAACTTCTCCCAATCTGCCCTGTATTCCTCATCCACATCAATATCCTTGTAGTCAACTGTGATTGCAGGAACGTCAATCTGGATGTATCCTCCTGACTGGAAGTTGAGGTGCTCGCCTTCAGGAAGCTTCACGACGAATTCCTTGATGAAGGTTGCAACGTTGTGGTTTGAAACGACCTCGCACTCCCATTTCCTTACGTTGAGGGCAGAAGCCGGAACCTCAATTGCAAGGTCTTCCTTGACCTTGACCTGACATCCGAGTCTCCAGTGGTTTGCAATCTGCTTGCGGTTGAAGAATCCGACTTCGGTAGGAAGGATTTCTCCGCCGCCTTCGGTCACGCGGCATTTGCACTGTCCGCAGGCACCTTTACCGCCACAAGCTGAAGGGAGGAAGATTTTCTGCTCGGCAAGAGTGTTGAGAAGGTTTCCGCCAGGGGTTACTTCCACAATCTTGCTTCCGTCATTGATATTGATCTTCACTTTACCTGATGGAGTGAGCTTTGCTTTGATGAAAAGCAGAAGCGCTACCAGGATGAGTGTAAGGATCACGAAAATGATTACTGAAAATAGTATAGTCATCTGCATAATCTTTCCCTCCTATTAAAGCTGAATACCCATGAAGGTCATGAATGCGATACCCATGAGACCCACGGTGATGAATGTGATTCCGAGGCCTTTGAGAGGCGCAGGAACATGTGAATAAGATAGTTTCTCCCTGATAGCGGCAAGAGCAACAATTGCAAGCCACCATCCGAAACCTGAACCGAGGGCATAGGTTGCAGCCTCACCTACATTCACGAAATCCCTTTCCTGCATGAAGAGTGAACCGCCAAGAATGGCACAGTTCACCGCGATGAGCGGAAGGAAGATTCCGAGCTGTGAGTAGAGGGCCGGAGCGAATTTCTCCACAACCATTTCCACAATCTGGACGATTGCTGCAATGACTGCTATGAATACGATGAAACTGAGGAAGCTCAGGTCAATCGATGCATATTTTTCACCGAGCCATGCGAGTGCGCCAGGTTTGAGGAGGTACTCGTTGAGCAGGTAGTTGATTGGGAGAGTCACAAGGAGCACGAAGATAACAGCAACACCCAAACCGTTGGCTGTCTTCACATTCTTTGATACCGCCAGATATGAGCACATGCCCAGGAAGTAGGCGAATATCATATTGTCAACGAAAATTGACTTTACGAACAAGCTAATATAATCTGCCATTGTATTCGAGTTTATTGTTATTTCTCCTGAAGGTCTTTCTGAACAGCCCTCTGAATCCAGATGATGCATCCAAGAAGGATGAGTGCCATCGGTGGAAGGATCATAAGACCATTGTTCATATAACCGAGGTCATAGAATGACTCAGGGATAATCCTGAATCCGAAGAGTGTGCCGCTTCCGAGGAGTTCACGGAAGAATGCAACTACGATGAGGATGAGTCCGTAACCGAAACCGTTGCCAAGACCGTCAAGCAGTGATGGAAGCGGCTTGTTGCCGAGGGCGAAAGCCTCAATACGTCCCATCACGATACAGTTGGTGATGATAAGGCCGATGTAAACCGACAGAGTCTTGCTGACAGGGTAGGCGAATGCCTTGAGTACCTGGTCAACGAGGATTACCATCATTGCCACGACCACGAGCTGGACGATGATACGGATACGGTTTGGAATTGTGTTCCTGAGCAATGAAACCACAAGGCTTGAGAGAGCGGTCACGATGGTTACGGAAAGCGCCATCACACATGCTCCCTTGAGCTGAACTGTTACTGCCAGTGAGGAACAGATACCCAGTACAAGGACAGAAATAGGGTTGCCCTTGAAAATCGGGTTAAGCAAAGTTTCTTTCAAATTGATGTCTTTCATACACTATTCCTCCACAGTTTCTTCTGTAGCAACTTCCTCTGCGACAGCTTCTTCTGCTGCCACTGCGAGAGTGCTCAGATATGGTTCATAGTATTTTGCCCAAGTATTGATGGTCCTTCCGAGTGACTGTGAAGTGATGGTTGCACCGCTGATTGCATCAACTCCGCTCTCATCACCGTTGGCTCCGCCTTTCACTACGTCGAACTTGCGCTCGCCGCGTCCGAATACCTTGCCTTTGAACTGGCTGTAGAAAGGTTTTTCGGCAATCTTTGCTCCAAGGCCCGGAGTCTCACTCTTATGGTCGAAGACTGCACCGTCAATGGTCCTGCCATCCTCGGCAACTGCGATATAACCCCAGATAGGGCCCCAGAGACCGGCACCATAGCAAGGGATGACAGTCACTTTCTGTCCGTTTACATTGATGACATATACAGGGAGTGAAAGGCTTTCGAGAAGCTCTGTCTGTCCAGCCTCAATCTTCTTGATGATGTCATTCTGGGATTTAAGGTAGCTTGTTGACTCAACCTTGATGTCAGCAATGTTTTCCTTGCCGGTGTTCATGTGAGCTCCGACAACTCCTTTACCATTGACATAGAAGGCGTCAACAGCCTGCTCTGCATACATGGCCATCACGTCTTCGCCGACGCTCATGCTGTCATCAGCCTGAGCAGCAGCGGAAAGAACCTGTGAGATGGTCTCTTTCTTGATATTCTCATCCTGCATCGGTTTGAGTGCTGAAGCAGCAAAAGCCAGAACCGCAGCAACTATCACAACGAGGATAGTCGAATATATTACTGTATATACGTTACTGTTTGTATTCATACCTTATATATATTAAGCGATTTTAACTTTCTTTGCCCTTCTCTTGATTGAGAACTCAATGACATAGTGGTCAATCAGAGGTGCGAAGGTATTCATCAACAGGATTGCGAGCATCATTCCTTCAGGATATCCAGGGTTCCAGATTCTGACGGTCACTGCAAGAGCACCGACAAGGAAACCGTAAATCCATTTACCGCACTCGGTCTGGGCAGAGGTTACAGGATCGGTAGCCATGAAGACTGTTCCGAAGAGGAAACCTCCCATGACGAGCTGGTAGTAACCAGGAAGGTCGGTAGAGCCGACTGCAAATCCGAGGTAACCGACTGCAAGTCCGCCGATTACAGACGAAAGCATAATCTTCCAACTTGCAACTCCCGTCCAGAGAAGAAGGACTGCACCGATGAGGATGGCAACTGCTGAGGTTTCACCAACAGAACCAGGGATGATTCCGAGGAACATGTCCATGAAAGATGTTCCTGCGGCATTGAGACCGTCGATTGATGCGTGTGAAAGAGGTGTTGCACCTGAGAATCCGTCAACAAGACCGTTGCCGCACTGGAATGCTGTGCCCTCTGCCTCCCATCTTGTCATACCGCCGGTCCAGACAGTCTCTCCGGACATTTTGCTCGGGTATGAGAAGAAAAGGAATGCACGGGTGAGCAGTGCAGGGTTCCAGATGTTCATACCGGTGCCTCCGAATACTTCCTTGCCGATGATGACAGCAAATGCAACAGCAATTGCAAGCATCCACAATGGAACGTCAACAGGTACGATAAGTGGAATGAGCATACCGGAAACGAGGTAACCCTCATTCACTTCATGACCTCTGATCTGGGCAGAAGTGAACTCGATTGCAAGACCTACAATATATGAAATAAGGTAAAGAGGAACGACTTTGAGGATACCGTACCAAACCATGTTCCAGAAGCCCCAGTCCTCAAGACCGAAGGCCAGTTTGTGCTGATAACCTGTATTCCAGATGCCGAAAAGCATTGCCGGAACGAGGGCGAGCACAACAATGATCATGATTCTCTTCAGATCGACGCAGTCCCTGACATGTGCACCTTTGCGGGTTACAGTGTTCGGAACGAAAAGGAATGTTTCAAAAGCATCGAATGTCGAATGAAGGAATCCGAGCTTGCCACCTTTCTCAAAGGTAGGCTTGATTTTATCTACTATATTTCTTAATCCGCTCATAATTCAATACTTTAGCACATTTCTTTCAACATGAGGGCGATTCCGTCCGTGATGATCTGCTGGATGTATATCTTTGAAGGACATACATATTCGCAGAGGGCGAGATCCTCTTCGAGAACTTCATAGATTCCGTATTTCTCCATCTTGTCGATATCCTGTGCGATGCAGGCCTTCAGGAGATATACAGGGAAGATGTCCATAGGGAGGACTTTTGAATAAACATCATTGACGACGAATGCTCTCGGACCTCCGTGGAGGTTTGTGTCCATGTTGTAGGTCTTTTTAGGAGTGAGCCATGAGAAGTAGGTGCGTGATGCACTGAACTGACTGCTTCTGAATGGTTTTGCCCATCCGAAGAGTTCGTATGAGTCTCCTTCCTTGAGAATTGTAATCTGGTTGTCGTTGAATCCGAGGAAGCCTTCTGCTGTGACATTGGTTCCTGAGAGGGCGTCACCGCTTACAAAACGCAGGTTTTCCTGAGGATTGTAGAATTCCTTGATGTCTTTCATAGAGATACCCGGATAGCCTTCTACGTATGCAGGCTCGATTGCCATAGGGCCGGTAACCGCAATTTTTCTGCGAAGGTCACATTTTCCGGTGTTGAAAAGTTTTCCTATAGCTGCAAGCATCATCAGGGACACGGTCCATACTGTTTCTCCCTTTTTGATAGGGCTGATGTGGTGAATCTGGACTCCCACATTACCAGCCGGGTGTTTTCCACTGAAAATGTGCTGGATGACATTCTCGAGTTTGTGGAAAGGAGTTCCCGAATAGTTTTCCGCGTTCAGGCTGATATGGACTCCGCCATCTGTAAGTTTAGCCAGAGCATTGATGGCTGTCTGAATGTTTTCCACCTCGTCCTTGAGAGCAAATTCCGGATTTGCAGCAAGAGGTGCAGTGTTGAATGCAGAAACGAAAATCGCCTTTGGCTTGATTTCAGGATTTGCAATGATTCCGTAAGGCCTCTGGGTGATTGCAGGCCAGAGACCTGCAGCAAGAATTGCCTCTTTAATCTCGGCAGCAGACATCTGAGCCGGCTTCTTGACTCCGAAATCAACGAACTCCTGTTTTTCATCCGCTTTGATGCGGACTTCAAGCAACTTTCTCTTTTCGCCTCTGACAACCTGTGCAACAGTTCCGCTTACCGGAGATGTCAAAAGGATGCTCTGAGACATCTTGTCGGCCAGAATAGGTGTACCGGCGAGGACCTTGTCACCTTCCCTCACGAGAAGTTTCGGAACGAAACCCCTGAAGTCGGTAGGCTTCACAGCCACAACGTCCGGAACAATCACCTTTCTGGTGTTTTGGGCCGCAGCACCGCTGATAGGAATGTTGAGACCCTTTTTCAAATAGATGTTGTTTGACATTATAAAAACCGTTTGTTGAGTAAATTTCCTGTGTGATTGAGGATTTTTTAGCAAAATCACAAAATCGCCGCGAAGATACGCAATTTTTTTGTAATTTCGCCGCTGATATGGAAAACAATTGCAGTGCTATTTTAGAGGGACTTAACAGCGCGCAGAAGCAGGCTGTAAGTTGTGTGGACGGACCGGTGCTAATTGTGGCAGGTGCGGGATCGGGGAAGACAAGGGTGCTCACGAGCAGAATCGCCTATATTCTTGAAAAAGGGGGCGATCCGTCGAGGATACTTGCCTTGACATTTACAAAAAAAGCGGCCTCGGAAATGAAGGAGAGGATTGCTTTGATGGTGGGGGAAAGGAGGGCCAGAAAACTTTTCATGGGAACTTTCCATTCTGTATTCATCAGATTTTTAAGGGAATTCGCGGACAGCCTGGGTTATCCTCAGGCTTTTACCATCTATGACCAGAGCGATTCAACAAGTGCTGTCAAGACTTGCATCAAGGAACTTCAGCTCGACGAAAAGGTGTACAAGCCAAAGGATGTCTTGAGCCGTATATCCATGGCAAAGAACAACCTGGTAACCGCATCGGCCTATCGCCGGAACAATGCAGCCATGGAAAGGGATGCCGCTTCGAAAAAGCCGAGGATATGTGATGTATATGACTTGTATTCTGCAAAATGCCGTCAGGCCGGGGTCATGGACTTTGATGATATCCTCCTCAATATGAACATTTTGCTGAGGGACAACCCAGCTGCCTTAGAATCGATTGCAGGACGGTTCGACTATATCATGGTCGATGAGTATCAGGATACCAACTTCAGCCAGTACCTTATTCTCAAGAAACTGAGTCAGTTCCATAATAATATATGTGTGGTCGGAGATGACTCCCAGTCAATTTATGCCTTCCGTGGGGCCAAGATCGAGAATATCCTCAATTTCAGAAAAGACTATCCGAACCATCATGTTTTCCGCCTGGAGCAGAACTACCGTTCGACAAAAACTATTGTGGATGCTGCCAATTCCCTGATTTCCAAGAATTCAGCAAGAATTCCAAAGGAATGCTATTCAATGGGGGAGCAGGGAGAGAAGATAAGGCTGATCAAGGCTTATACGGAGCAGGAGGAGGCTCTTCTGATTGCTTCGTCAATCATTTCCAGGATTCAGAGTGACCATGCACGGTATCAGGACTTTGCAATTCTGTACAGGACCAATGCCCAGTCCCGAGCCCTGGAGGAGGCGTTGCGCAAACGTAACCTTCCTTATGTGATATATTCCGGGAATTCCTTCTTTGAACGTGCTGAGGTCAAGGATATGATGGCATATTTCAAACTGGCCGTCAACCTGAATGACGACGAATCATTCAAACGCATTGTAAACAAGCCTGCAAGAGGTATCGGAGACACGTCCCTTGCTGCACTTTCCGCTGCTGCCCAGACACACGGACTGTCTTTGTTCAAGGCTGCCTTTTCAGATGATCTGGAAGAGTTCGGACTCAAGCAGGCGGCAATAAAGAAAATCAGGGATTTCTGTGAGATGATGAGCCGTCTGTGTCTTAGGGCACAAAAGGAAAATGCGAAGGACGTTGCTGCTGCACTTGCCATCGAATCAGGCCTTCTTACCTTTTATAAGTCGGACAACAGCATTGAAGGACAGTCCCGTACGGCAAATGTCGAGGAACTTCTCAACAGTGTAGCCAATTTCATTGAAGAGAAGCACAGCGAGATGTTCGAGGAGATGCAGGCAGACGGGGCGATAGAAGATGGTGTAGAACTTTCAGATGCTGATTTTGATGTAGTTACACTCGGAGATTATCTGGAAAATGTATCGCTGTTGAGCGCGGTTGACATGGAAGATGATGAGGAATCATCGAACAAAATCACCCTGATGACCGTCCATTCTTCCAAGGGCCTTGAGTTCCCTTATGTCAGCGTGGCCGGCATGGAGGAGAATATCTTCCCATCCGGAGGCTTCATGGCATCTGAAAATGAGATTGAAGAGGAACGTCGTCTTTTCTATGTGGCGATGACGAGGGCAAAGACTTCGCTTCAGATTTCTTTTGCAGCTACCCGTATGAGGAATGGCAAACATGAAAGCAATTCTCCGAGCCGGTTTGTAAGGGAAATTGATAATCAGTATATTGAAAATCCTCTTACTGCAGAGGATGTTGAAATTTCGGGAGGATCTGACTCGGATTCATTTACCTCTACTTGGGGACGACCAAAGTCTCAGCAGGGATTCCAGTCATGGCGCTACGGCCAGTCTTCCAGGGCTGAGAATGTCAGGCGACCTGTCGAGAAACGCCCGGAGCAGGTTCCGCCTCGCAGACCTGAACCTGTTCCCGTACGTCGTGCGCAGGTTGTTCCGAAACGTACGGATGATGCGGATTTCGTTCCGACTCCAATTCTTCAGCTAAAGGCCGGACAGAGGATAGAACACAATCGTTTCGGTTTCGGAAAAATTCTAGAAATATCAGGAAATGCAACCGATTTGAAAGCAAAAATAAGTTTTGATGACCATGGTGAAAAGATTTTGATACTTAAATATGCAAAAATTCGCAAATTGGATATTGCAGATTAATTTATTAAGTGTATATTTGCAACGAAGTTTTTCATAGTTTAAGTTTAGGTTAAGTAGCGGGGTGATCGCAGTGATGCGATTATCCCGTGAATGTTTTATAAAAACGGAAAAACAGACTATCAAAAAAGTTTGAAAGCCGTTGTTTTTCTGTTTTAATAAATTTGTTTCGAAATGGCTTTCTACTTTTGTGCTTGCCAGGCAATGTGGCCGGCATAAAATAATGAATGTATGAAACAACGGATTATTCGGAGCAGGATGCTTCTTCTATTTTCAGCGGTAGCTGTCATGACGGCAACTTCGTGTATAAGGAAACTTGGTGAGGGAGAAACCGGACAGATAGCATTGTCTTTCGGTCCGTCATACAAGGCTGTTACAAGAGCCGGAGCTGAGATTCCGGACACAGGAGACTTTATCCTGACCGTCAGGGAGCCGGATGGCAATGTCGTTTTCCAGGGCAAATATTGCGATTCTCCGGAAAAAATAAAGGTCAAGGCAGGTTCATGCCAGGTTTCCATCATGTCCGGGGAGTTCAGGGCTCCGGCTTTTTCCAAAATACAATATGGTGATGACCAGTGCGTCATGGTTCCTTCTGACGGAGTCGTGAGTGTCAAGCTTGTATGCTCACAGATAAACAGTGGCATCAGGCTGAAAATCTCCCCTGAGTTCCTCACTGCGTGTCCAAATTCTGTTCTCTTTCTGAAAGCTGACTCCGGCAAGCTCATGTACGGATATTCCGAAAAAAGAATAGCATATTTTCCTCCCGGGAATGTATCGCTTGTAATGGTTACCGGCCAGCAGGAGGAAACGCTCCTTACACGAAATGTCCTTGCAAGGGAAATTCTGACAATAGGAGTAGGAGCAGTCGCCTCATCCGGGACTTCTCCGGCCAGAGAGGGGATAACTGTACAGATAGACACTTCAAGAGTGTGGACGGAGGATAATTATGTAATAGGTGGCGATTCTTCGTCCGGAGGCACCTCGGAGGAGTCCTTAACAATTGCTCAGGCAAAGGCTTCAATCGGAGCGAAGGCAGTTTGGGTAAGCGCATATATTGTGGGTGGAAATCTTACGTCAACGTCAGCCCGCTTTGACCCGCCCTTTACTTCAAAGACAAATCTGCTCATAGGCCCGCGTTCGACCATCATGGACCGTGAGTCCGGGATGTCTGTAAGCCTTCCTGCCTCAAGTATACGTGACGATCTCAATCTTGTGGATCATCCGGACCTTTTAGGACGCAAGATTATGCTCAAAGGTGACATTGTTGAGGCATATTTTGGCTTGCCAGGCATCAAAAATATCACTGAATACAAATTCCAATAGTTATTGCAAAACATAATAAACTATTAGTGTTATTTATAGCATTGATAGATGTTTTCCCTTCTTTCCCAGTTCCTTCCTTTCAAATATAAAGGAACTGGAAGCCGAACGAATACAATGGACTATAGAAATTGATTGTCAAAAGGTTGATATAATTTGCTTTTTAATTGTATAGGCTCTACCTTTGTAAGCATTTTTGTGCACCTTGTGAAGTAATAATTAATTTTTATAAATGGGAAAACTTAGGA
>CALZOR010000013.1 GCA_945827785.1 uncultured Bacteroidales bacterium
TCGAAGCAGTTGAAAAGGACCTGACGGAAGGTTTCGCCCCTGAACTGAGACCGACAGCCCACCACTGGCTCATCCTTCACGGACGGTATGTCTGCACTGCACGCAAGCCCAAATGCGACTCATGCGGCCTGAGCCCGTGGTGCAGGGAATTCCGCAATGGAAGGAAATAATGGGAAAATTTACCAACCCTTTCAGATATACTCCGGAGCCATGTGTTGCAGATGCTGCAAGGCTCCTGATGGAACGCATCCGGGCCTCTGAGGAACTTTCGGACATCTTTTCCGAGGGGAAGATGCTGGGAGTGCTTGTATTCAGGGACCAAAGCGGGCAGGAAGGCTTCCTTTCAGGTTTTTCAGGCAATGCCGGCGGAAGGAGCATAATCGAAGGATTCGTCCCGCCCATATTCGACCTCTCGGCTCCTGAGGGACATTACCGCACCGAAGAAAAGGAGATTTCACATATTAATGAAAAGATAAGGACTCTGGAAGAGGACAGCGAGCTGGAGTTGCTGGAAAGCAGGCTTGCTGAACTGTGCTCTGAAAAGGAAAAGGCCCTGGATGAGTTCAGGCAGACTGCATCACAGAACAAGAATAAGCGTGACCTTATTCGTCGCAGCGGGGCGACTCAGCAGATTCTTGAGACAATCACAAAAGAGGCGCAGAAAGAAAAGGCAGACCTTAAAAGGCTGAAAATCAGATACAATTCAGAAATCGAAGAAATACAGGAAAGGCTTGAAAACAAACTGGAGGCTATAGGAAGGCTCAAAAAGGAAAGACAGAGGAGATCGGATGCCCTTCAGGAATGGATTTTCAGGCAGTATATTGTACACAATGCTTTGGGAGAGGCTGCCAGCATACTGGACATCTTTGCCGGACGCGGCCTTGTCCCTCCCGGAGGAACCGGTGAGTGTGCTGCTCCGAAACTTCTGGAATATGCCTTTCGGAACAATCTCCAGCCCCTTGCCATGGGAGAATTCTGGTACGGAAAGTCTCCGGAAACAGCCGTCCGAACCCATGGTCATTTCTACCCTTCATGCACATCCAAGTGCGGACCTCTTCTTGGCTTCATGTTGAAAGGTCTTGAAATACAAGAAGATACAACTACTCAAGAAACATATTCCACTGTTTTTGCCGACAAATGGCTGACCGTGGTTTCCAAACCTTCAGGAATGCCCTCCGTCCCCGGACTTGACGGAAAAAAGTCACTCCAGGAAATTCTTCAGGAAAAATTGCAGCGAGAGATTCATCCTGTCCACCGCCTCGATATGGATACCTCCGGGCTCATCATATTTGCCTTCGACAAACAGGTTGCGGAGCACCTGCACAGGCAGTTCGAGAGCCACAGTATTGAAAAAGAATATATTGCGCGTCTCTCCCCCGGACGTAAAACTGACTCCCAAGGCATGATTGACCTCCCTCTCGGGCCGGACTACGATGAAAGGCCAAGACAGAAGGTGGACCTTTCGGGAGGGAAGGATGCCTTTACCAGGTATAAATCATTGTCAGACAACGAAGACGGCACCACGGACATCCTGTTTTTCCCACATACAGGCAGGACTCACCAGCTGAGGGTCCACTCCGCCCATACCCTGGGACTGGGAAGGCCGATTGTCGGAGACATTCTCTACGGGGGTAACATGGTTGCGGAGGAGAAATGCACAAAGGGATGCTGCGGAGAATCCAGGCTGCACCTGCATGCAAGGAAAATATGCTTCATCCATCCAGCAACAGGAGAAAAAATGACCGTCACATCAATGGACAACTGCTTCCCCACATGTCATCATGAAGAACTCAAGTTTCGCAAGCGGCACCATCCTCAGGATATAAATAAGTTATAACTTGCGAAACTTGAGTTGCTACAATTCAGAATAAAATCATATTTTTGCAAAAATTATGGCGCCACTAAACTGGAACGGCCATCAATACCTTTGTTAATTCATTGATAAACAAATAAATAAAACCATTATGGCAATTTTCAATAAAAACGGGAAACATGAATGGGAATTCGAGAACATCGGAGGATCGACACGTGTGAAAATCACATCGGGAGAGGATATCATCCATCTGGGAGAACTCGACCCTAAGATGTGGACAGTGCTCTCATGCCCGGTAAGCGGACTTGAAATCGATGAGCAGAGCCTCAAATATATAGACTGCGACGGGGACGGCAAAATCAGGGTTCAGGATGTCATCAAAACATCCAAATGGCTCACAGGAACAATCAGGAACGCCGACCTCATCCTCGAGGGAAAAAGCAGCATAAAGATTGACGATTTCAATACGGAAAATCCTGAAGGAAAGAAACTTGCAGCTTCATCAGCTGAGATCCTGAAAAACCTCGGCAAGGACGGAAGGGAAATATCACTCACCGACACGGCTGACATCGCGGCAATTTTTGCGAAAACCAGATTCAACGGCGACGGCATCATCATCGAGTCTTCGGCTGAGAACGAGCAGGAAAAAGCGGCAATCTCGGCGGTGCTTGCCACCATGGGCAATGTCACTGACAGAAGCGGCGCACCAGGCATCAACGCAGACATGATCGGAGCATTCTATGATGCCCTTGCAAGCTACAAGGCATGGAACGATGCAGCGGTTCCGGCTCCTTACGGCGACAATACCGAAAAGGCTCTTGCAGCCTATAATGCACTGGATACCAAGGTTAAAGACTTCTTCATGAGGTCAAGGCTCGCAGCATTCTCACCTGCCAGCACCAACGCTCTCGACATCCAGACTTCACGCATCGAGGCAATCAGCGCCGACAACCTCACCACAAAGCAAGAGGAAATTGCCTCATACCCTCTCACCCACATCAACGGCAAGGCGGAAATCGACCTGGGCAGCGGAATCAACCCCGTTTGGGCAGCACAGTTCGAAACCCTGCGCAGCATTGCAATTCCTTCTGACAAGAAAGTCATCACCGAAAAGGACTGGAATGAAATCGGAGCCTCGTTTGCAGCCTACTCGGCATGGAAGGCAGCCAAGGCCGGAGTGCAGGTTGAACCTCTCGGGCTTGAGAAAGTGAACGAACTGCTGTCTCAGGACAAGAAAGCGGCTCTGCTTGAACTTGTTGCAAAGGATGCGGCACTCAAGGAAGAGGCTGAGAACATCCAGACCGTGGACAAATTCCTCCATATCTTCCGCGATTTCGGAAGGCTTCTGCGCAACTTCGTCACTTTCCAGGACTTCTATGACAAGAATCCTGAGACTTTGGCAGTGTTCCAGTGCGGAACCCTCATCATCGACCAGAGGGCATGCCATTTCTGTATGAAGGTTGCCGACATGGGCAAGCACAACACAATGGCTTCTGCCAGCGGAATGTACCTGGTATACTGCGACTGCACCACCAAGACTTCTGCGGCCAAGCTCCAGATTGTGGCGGCGGTTACGGTCGGCGACATCGGAGACCTGACCGTCGGCAAGAACGCCATCTATTACGATAATGCAGGACTTGAGTGGGATGCTGTCATTACAAAAATCATCGACAACCCTATCAGCATCAGCCAGGCTTTCTGGTCACCGTACAGAAAGATGGCCACCGCAATCGAAAACATGATCAACAAGAGCGCAGCCGAAAAGGATGCAAAGATCATGAAAGAGGCTACCGACAAGATCAACGCCGCTCCTAAGACTGCTCCCGCAACTGATGGGAAACCCGCTCAGGCCCAGCCATTTGACATCGGAAAGTTCGCCGGCATCTTTGCTGCCTTGGGTATGGCAGTCGGAATGATCGGCACCGCCCTGGCTTCACTTGCCAAAGGAATATATGCCCTTACATGGTGGCAACTCATACTTTCTTTCTTCGGAATCATACTTGTGATATCAGGACCCGCAATGGTCATGGCATGGATGAAACTGCGTCGCAGGAACATTGCTCCGCTTCTGAATGCGAACGGATGGGCCATCAATGCTTCGTCCAAGATAAGCATCATGTTCGGAGAAACTCTTACCGACATCGCCAAGTTCCCTAAGCTCAAGCTCAAGGATCCTTATGCAAAGAAGGGCATAGCTCCTTGGAAGAGATGGACTATTTCCATTGCAAGTCTCGCAGTGGTTCTGGTCGTTCTCTGGCTGTGCAACCTGTTTGCGTGGGCAAAGCTCCCTTCACCGCTGCCTTGGTTTGACAAGGAGGAGGCCGTGGAATGTGTGGAGGCACCTGCCGCCGGAGCGGAGACTGTTCAGGATGTCGTCAATGAATAGATTTATGACAGATAACTTCAATAAGGCCGCGGGACACGCGGCCTGTTTTATGGCATACGCCATATTCGGGCTTAACATTGTGATTTGCAAGGACTTGACCGGCAGTCACACCTTCTCCCCTCTTGCCCTGTTTTCAATAAGGTCGGTCTGTGCCTGTGCATTGTTCTGGCTTATTTCGATTTTCCTTCCGAAAGAGAAAGTTGAACGGAAGGATTTCCTGAAGATTTTCATCGCATCCTTTCTGGGATATTTCTGCTGCCAGCTATCATTTCTGATGGCAATTCCGCAGGTTACCCCTATGACGAGCTCGATTGTAAGTTCGCTTTCCCCAATCTACACCATGTTCATTGCCGCCGTGGCAATCAAGGAGCCGGTCACCTTCAAGAAGGCGCTCGGCGTGCTGGTCAGCTTCGGAGGAATGCTCCTGCTGGTACTTGGAGGAATGAATGCATCCGGAGTTCAGGAAAACTCCATCCAAGGCATATTGCTGCTTATAATAAACGGCTTGAGTTTCGCCTTGTACCTTGGCGTCTTCAAGCCGCTTATCAGCAAGTACAGTGTCTGTACGTTCATGAAATGGATTTTCCTTTTCTCGACTCTGATGTCTCTGCCATTCACGTCCGGGGAACTTGTCCGCCTGGAATGGAGCGCCATTCCGTCAAAGATTCTTCTGGAACTGGGATTCCTTGTTTTCTTCGCAACCTTTGTCAGCTACTACCTCATCCCCTACGGTCAGAAGCGCCTCCGCCCGACCTTGGTGAGCATGTATGCATACATCCAGCCCATCATAGCAACTGCTATCAGCATCTGCATAGGGATGGACACACTCTCCTGGCAGAAAGTCCTCTCGGCCATCCTCGTCTTCGCAGGCGTTGTCATCGTCAGCCGAAGCAAGGCGCGTCAGGCCTGAGTCCTTATTCCGCGATGAGGGCAGCGATTGCTGCCATGTCGCATTTCTCAGAAGAGAAGGCCTGAGGGAAGGCTATTCCCGGCTTGTCTGCAAGAAGGACCTGGCCGCTCTGGAGGGCCTTTTCGTCGAGGAGTTTCGTGCTTGACGGAGACCATGTGTATGAGCCGAAGCTGAAGAAGCGTTTTCCCTTGACTCCGCGTGCGGCAATTGCCTCCATGAAGCTCTGTGCAGGAGGGAAAATGCCTGCATTGTAGGTCGGAGAGCCGACGGCTACGGTGTCATATTTGAAGAGGTCCCTGATGGCTCCTGAAAGTCCGAGGTCAGATGCATCGTCGTCTCCTCGGCTCAGGTCATGGATACCGTAAGGGATTCCGAGCTTGTCAAGCTCCGAAGCAAGGGCAAGAGCAGCGTTGCGGGTGTTGCCATACATGGTTCCGTAGGCGATGCATACTCCCCTTTCTGCATCGTAGCGGCTGAGTTTGTCATACAGGCCGATGACCTGAGGTATGTCCGAAGTCCATACAGGTCCATGGGTGCTGCATATACGTTTGATCGGAAGGCCGCCAAGCTTTTTGAGGGCAGCCTGGACAGGCGCCCCGTATTTTCCGACTATGTTCGAATAGTAACGTATCATTTCCTCGCGGAACTCCTCAAAGCTGCTTGCAGTTGCGCAGGCGCCATGCAGGTGGCCTCCGCCGATGCCCCAGTCTTCGCAGTCAACAGCGCCGAAAGTACCGAAAGCATCCCCGCTGAAGAGGGTGTTCTCCTGCTCAACCCAAGTCACCATCGTCTCAGGCCAGTGTACCATAGGAACTGCATGGAAACGGAGAGTGCAGCTTCCAAGGCTCACTTCTTCAGCCTCCTTGACGACCTGGATTTTCTCTGCTCCGATGCCGTGGTATCCCTGAATCATAGGGACAGCCTTGGCAGTGGTCAGAATGACTGTCTGTGGATACTTTTCAAGTATGCCAGAGATGAGGGAAGAGTGGTCCGGCTCCATGTGGTTGACAACGAGATAGTCCAGACTTCTGCCAACAAGCACTTCCTCTATTTTTGCGAAATACTCGTCGGCATAGTCACCCTCTACGGTGTCTATGAGCGCAACCTTCTCATCTGCAATTATATAGGAATTGTATGTGACGCCATAAGGAAGAGGCCACATGCCTTCGAACCTTTTTGTCTGCATGTCGGTCACACCGACATAATAAATTCTGTCACTGATTTTTATCATATTATTTTTACTTATTATTTACAATCGGGAGTATTACAACGTTTTCCGTTGCAAGTCGGAGCTTGAGCCATTCGGTGAGCTTGATTCTGTCCTCAACCCTGAGGGAATCGCTGCACTGAGGAATCACGACCAGACAAGGCATGGCATTGAGGCTGTCTTTCGCTGCAAAGGCCCCGCGTCCGAAATAGATGTCTCCGACCTGAGGGTAGGACAGTTCTATTTCCTTCTGAAGCTGCATATACGGGATCTCATTGCCGCGCAGAAGTTTCAGTTCATCCTTAAGCTGCTGGATCTCAGCCTCTCTCCGGCTGAGCTCCGAGTCGGTCCTCTCATATATACTCCGCACCAGTTCCATCTGGTCAGTGCCCTCTGCCGTGACATGCTCGCTTATGATAATCTGCTCAGGCTTGATTCCATGCTCCCTGGCACTTGCCTCGATATTGTTCTTGGCACTCTGGCTCAGTGGCTCTCCTGTGAAGAAAAGCTCAATCTTTGAACCGTCGGTATGAGTAATCTTATGGTCATAGATGAAACTCTTCTCGACGGTCTTGTTGGCCTCGATGAACTCAAGGGCCCGATCTTCGAAATTGGTCTTTTTCACCAGCAGGGCTGCAGACCATATACTCGGGATGATGAAGAGTATGATCAATATGGTTGAGACTGTCTTCGTGCGTCGTCCAAGTTTTTCATCTGCAAACTCCTTCGCATTGAATTTCAGATACTTGACCATTGTATATGTGGCCAGCATGATGAAAAGGCAGTTGATGATGAAAAGATAGATTGCACCTACAAAATAATGGAGGTTGCCGCTCGCAAGACCGAAACCGGCAGTACACAAAGGAGGCATGAGGGCGGTCGCGATGGCCACTCCGGAAAATACCGTGCCCTTGTCCTTGCGGCACTGCTCGAATATTCCCGCGAAACCGCCGAAGAGGGCAATAAGAACATCATAGATAGTAGGGTTTGTCCTCGCAAGGAGCTCGGTCGGATTGTTCAGGCTAAGAGGGGTGATCAGGAAGTACAGGAAGGAAGCCATGAGACTGATGCCCATCATCACGAGCAGGTTCTTTCCGGCAGCCTTCATCAGGTCGAAATCATTGATGCCCAGACCGAGGCCTAGGCCGAAAATAGGTCCCATCAGAGGGGATATAAGCATCGCACCGATAATGACCGGAATGGAGTTCACATTGAGGCCGACTGATGCAATGATGATTGCAATTGCAAGAATCCAGGCATTCGGACCGCGGAAATATATGTTGTTGCGAATCGCCTTCTCTGCCGAAGTGGTATCAATATGTTCCGATATATCCAGAACGTTTCTGAAAGTGTGGGTAATTTTATTCCAGAGTGACATGTATAAAATCCATTAAAATAGCATGCAAAAATAGCAAAAATTTGGAGTATATTTAATATCTTCGCGAAGTATGAACCAAATTAGGCACCTGATTTTGGTGCCGGCTAACCACAATAATTGATATGGAACAGTACATCCTTGCCCTCGACCAGGGCACAAGCAGCTCAAGAGCAATAGTTTTCGACTCGAAAGGCACTCCCGTATCCGTCTCGCAGAAGGAATTCACACAGTATTTCCCACAGCCGGGATGGGTGGAACACAACCCGATGGAAATCTGGTCATCGGAAGCTGCGGTAATCGCGGAATCAATCAGTGCAATCGACATCAACGGGAAAAACATCGCAGCCATAGGCATTACCAACCAGAGGGAGACCACGATTGTCTGGGACGCAGAGACCGGAACTCCCGTGTACAACGCAATAGTCTGGCAGGACCGCAGGACTTCAGAGTATTGCGATTCCATTAAGGCACAAGGACTTACGGAGATGATTCGAAGCAAGACCGGTCTGATTGTTGACGCATATTTCAGTGCGACGAAAATCCGCTGGATACTTGAAAACGTGCCCGGAGCAAGACAGAAAGCGGAAGAAGGCAAGCTCCGCTTCGGAACCGTCGATACATGGCTGGTATGGATGCTTACAAGGGGCGAGGTCCATGTAACCGACGTCAGCAATGCTTCAAGGACAATGCTCCTGAACATCAATACCCTACAGTGGGATGACGATCTGCTCAGTCTGTTCGGGATACCAAAGTCAATGATGCCTCAGGTCCGTTCATCAAGCGAGGTCTATGGACATACCAAAACGACGATTTTCGCCCACCCTGTCCCTATCGCCGGCATTGCAGGAGACCAGCAGGCTGCACTTTTCGGACAGATGTGCACAGAACCGGGCTCAGTAAAGAACACATACGGAACAGGCTGTTTCCTTCTGATGAACAGCGGCACAAAGCCTATCATGTCCTCAAACAACCTGCTCACGACGGTCGCATGGAAAATCGGCGACACGGTCAACTATGCCCTTGAAGGCAGCATCTTCGTTGCCGGAAGCGTAGTGCAGTGGCTCAGGGACGGTCTGGGAGTCATACGCAGCTCAGCAGAGGTCGAGGCTCTCGCAACCAGCGTTCCCGACAATGCAGGCGTCTTCTTCGTTCCTGCCCTCACCGGCATGGGGGCACCATACTGGGACCAGTATGCCAAAGGCACGATAACTGGACTGACCAGGGGCGCGACAGCTGCCCACATTGCGAGGGCGGCACTTGAGGGCATTGCCTTCCAGACCATGGACATCGTCGAGGCGATGAAAAAGGATGCCGGCGTCGATCTGAAGGAACTGAAGGTGGACGGAGGAGCATCACGCAACAACTTCCTCATGCAGTTCCAGTCAGAGGTACTCGGAGTTGAAGTCATACGTCCGAAAGTAACCGAAACGACAGCCATCGGAGCGGCTTACCTTGCAGGACTTGCAGTTGGCTTCTGGGACAGCATCGACACAGTCAAGCAGCAGTGGCAGCAGGAAAGGACATTCTCTCCTGAAATGCCTCAGGAAAAGGTGGAAGCACTGAAAGCCGGCTGGAAAGATGCCGTGGGACGTACCCTTAGCGGAAAATAAACGACACTCAGGTTTCGCAGGTGCGAAACCCGGATTAACAACTAAAACCATAAGACATGACACTTTTTGCAAAATGTGTTTTCGAATTTCTCGGAACCCTCGTACTGATACTCCTCGGAGACGGAGTCGTAGCCTCCAATCTTCTGAACAGATCCAAAGGCCAGGGTGGCGGATGGGTTGTCGTCACAATGGGCTGGGGATTCGCCGTCATGTGCGGCGTATTCATTGCCGGGCCGTATTCCGGAGCCCATCTTAACCCCGCAGTCAGCCTCGGTCTTGCCATCGGAGGGCACTTCCCATGGGCGGAGGTGCTGCCTTATTGCATAGCACAGATGCTCGGAGGCTTCGCAGGAGCCCTTCTGGTCTATGTTTTCTACAAGGACCATTTCGATGCAACCGACGATGCCGACTCAAAGCTCGGAATCTTCTGTACCATGCCGGCAATCGACCACAAATGGCGCAATTTCATCTGTGAGTTCATCGGGACCTGGCTTCTGATCTATGTTATCCTGCTTTTCTCCCACTCAGAGAATGTGCCATCTGTCGGGATGGGAAGCATGGGAGCCTTCCCTGTTACCCTCCTTATCATGGCTATTGGTATGTCCCTCGGCGGTGCCACAGGATATGCCATCAACCCAGCCCGCGACCTCGCGCCAAGGCTCGCCCACTTCCTCCTTCCGATTCGTGGAAAAAGAGACAGCGGATGGAGCTATTCATGGGTTCCGGTACTTGGTCCGCTGTGCGGAGCAGCATTTGCAGCATTGACTCATCACCTCATCTTTTCATTGATATAACATGATAAAAATCAATTGTTTGAACACTGGCTCATCTCTCTTGTTCCAGGAGGGAACCACTTTGCTGGACATGGTGGATTCATTCGAATTCAACAAGCCACAACCCATATTGGCAGCCAAGGTCAACAACGTGGTCCAGGGCCTCAAATACAGGGCATTCAACAGCAGGGACGTTGAGTTCCTCGACTACACATCCTATTCCGGCAGAAGCGTTTACTGCCGTTCACTCTGCTTCATGCTCTGCAAGGCGGCAAAGGATGTGTTTCCGAATTGCCGGATAGTGCTGCGTCGTCCTATTTCAAAAGGCTATTACTGCGCCATCGACAAGGGTGACGGCTCGGTCTTTACTGAAGCAGACCTGATGAAGGTTGACGGCAGGATGAAGGAAATCTCCGAGGCGGACATACCATTCAGGCGTCATGAAGTCAGACTTGAGGAGGCTATAGAGCTGTTTTCATCACTCGGCTACACCGACAAGGTGAAGTTGCTGCAGACATCCGCCGATGTCTATACCTATTATTATACCCTGGAGGATACGCCGGACTATTACTACGACGCACTCGTCCCGAGCACGGGCTATGTCAGGCTCTGGGGGCTGAGCATGTTCAAGGGAGGGATACTTCTCCGTGTGCCTGACAGGCACAATCCCGGACAGCTCGCGCCATGTGTGGAGCAGCCAAAGACCTTCGAGGTATTCAAGGAAAGCCTGCGCTGGAACGGAATCATGGGTCTGGACAATGCCGGTGACGTGAACATGGCCTGCCGAAGGGGTGAGGCGCCTGACCTCATCAAGGTAGCCGAGGCTTTGCAGGAAAAGAAAATTGTGCAGATTGCCGAGGAGATTGACAGAAGGATACACTGCGACGAACCGGTGCGGCTTGTGCTGATAACCGGGCCGAGCAGCAGCGGGAAATCCACTTTCTGCAGGAGGCTGAGCATCCAGCTCAAGGCCTGCGGAATCAAGCCGATATCTTTTTCCACCGATGACTATTTCGTAAACAGGCTTGACACTCCCCTGCTTCCGGACGGGTCTTTCGACTTCGACAATTTCGACACGGTAGATCATGAGTATCTGCAGAACGACGTCCTCAGGCTTCTCGCCGGGGAAAGTGTGGAAGTACCTGAGTATAATTTTGTTACTGGCATGCGCGAATTCAACGGCAAGAAGCTGAAACTTGAGCCGGGGACAATACTTCTGATTGAAGGCATTCATGCCCTGAATCCACGCCTCACCGACAGGATAAGCGAATCATCGAAATTCAGAATCTTCATCAACACAGTGACCAGCGTCTCGCTTGACAACCACAACTGCATCCCGACCAGCGACAACCGTCTGCTGCGCAGGATTCTGCGAGACTTCAACAAGGGAGCCTTCACGGCAAGGGAATCAATCGCCAACTGGCCGAACGTTCGCAGAGCCGAAGTGAAATGGATTTATCCTTATCAGGAGAATGCCGACGTGATTTTCAATTCATCCTATATCGTGGAATTCCCGGTCATCAGAGCCCATGCCGAGAGCATCCTCATGACCGTGCCTAAGAATTGTCCGGAATACTCCGAAGTGCACCGCCTCAAGAAATTCCTCAGCTACTTTGTACCGGTATCCGACAAGGACGTCCCGGCGACTTCCCTTCTGAGAAGCTTCATCGGCGGAGGAAGCTGGTAGGAATCAGGCCTTCAACTGAACCGAATCGATATCATTCTCGATATGGGCGGCATCCTTTTCCGAAAGGATGCCGTCTTCTGCAAGAAGGCGTACGTATTTCTTCTCATTGGCCAGAAGCATCCTTGCGGCCTTCTGCGTGGCGGCACTGCGGTGGAGAGAAGGATAGGCAGCGGCAAAATCCGAAAGATATTTTTCAGTAAGGCTTATATTCCCGTTTATCTCACCGAGAAGCTGGTCGAAAATTGCATCCGCGCGGTTGCGGAAGGCGTCATATTTCCTGAAATCCTGGATTTCCTCGATGGAGTCCCTCTGCATTGCTAGAAATGCACTGCCAAGATCGAAAAGGCTTTCCACATGCCTGTCTATATTCTTATGAAAGAGTTTCTTTGTCCATTCATGCTTCATGATGAATTTCATGAAGCCGCTGCCTTCAAACCGGGCAAAGACAAGTACCCTTTCAGAAAGCGGAAGGGTGCCGTTGCTGTCGAAATGCCTTTCCTGAGAATTTATCAGGAGCCTGTAAGTCGAGGTCGTGACATAGCCCTCGGAATGGAGCTGCCGGATTACCTGTACCTCCGTACCGTAAAGACGCATTCTGATGTGGTGCAGCAGTTCCTCATCCGAACAGCCGGAAATGTCCGGAGCCTTTTCCGGTGAAGGGAGATAAGAGCGGACCTGGTCCCAGTCTGCATCTGCAAGGGATTCGCGTTTCCCAATCTTCTCCAGATAGGCCGCTGACTCTTCGTTCACCCTTGAACGGACACTGTAATCCACATAGGATTCCGCATTGCTCACGGAGGTAAGTCCCAGTTTTTCAAGCAGTTTCCTGATTGTCGTCGCATTGACCGTAAGTGTCAGGGTAACGACCCCTGCCGTCATCAGAAGTATCTGGTCGCGTATTTCCTCAGGTATGTTCACCGTATATGAAACCAGCAGTGCCAGAGCAAGTCCGAGAGCTCCCCTGAGTCCGCCCCAGCTGAGTATTATGGCTTCCCTTCGGTCGATTCCGTAACCTACCCTTTTCATTATAGGATAGAAGAAGAAAATAACCGCAGTCCTGATAAGGTTCACGCCAAGATAGACTCCGACAGTAATCAGCAGGCTGATTGGAGTGATTGCAACCCGGGAGGCGATGATTATACCTACCATGATGAAAACCAAGGTATTGGCAAGGTATGCGGCAAGTTCCCAGAAACGTTCGGTGAACTCATTGGCTCTAGGGCTGAAGACCGGCTTTCCGTGATATGTCATTGCAAGTCCGAAGGCGACAAGGGCAATCACACCCGAAAGATGGAGGAATTCCTGGGCAGCCAGAAAGGTCAGATAGGCTGAAATGATAAGGATACTGTTCTGAACGGTCGCATCTCCCCTGACCTTGGTGATGAAAAGGATAGCAAGCCTTGCAACAAGATAACCCAGGGCGGCACCTCCCGCAACCACAAGCAGGAATTCCGCAACGGGAGAAGCAAAGACGGAAGTGCTCCCGGCAAAGGTCCCGAAGAAAAGCATGAAGAGCACGATGCCGGTACCGTCATTCAGAAGGGATTCTGCATCCACAAGGGTGGAAAACCGCTTGCTGGTATTAAGTTCCTTCAGAAGGGCAACCACTGCTACAGGGTCAGTCGCACTGATCAGCGCACCGAACATCAGGGCAAAAGTCCAGTTCCACCCGGAGAACTCCGGAACAAGCCAGGAAATGCCCATCATCATCGCAGCGACCATGAACATTGAGCCGATCACTCCCGGAACGGCCAGAAGCGATGCATTCACAAAAGTCTTGCGAAAGGTGTGGAGGTCAATCTCATAGGCGGCATCGAAGATGAGCACCGGGAGGAAGATATAAAGTATAAGGTCCGGATTGATATTGCCGACGGCCTGTACGGATTCATGCAGAAGGCCTGCGCCGTCGAGCAGGCCGCATCTATTGAGGGCTCCGACCACAAGGCCGAAGCAGAACAGGCCCACTGTGTAGGGAAAGCTTGATTTCCTCAGCACAAACTTGATAATGGCGCCTGCAAGAAGCGCCACTATCACAAATGCTATCGGGGAAAGTGCTGCGACAGTTTCCATCAGAATTTAAAACTATCCTTGAGCGCAGTAGTTTTGTTGAATACAAAATGGTCAGGCGTACTGTCCGGATCCTTGAAGAAGTAGCCCACTCTTTCAAACTGGACTGCAATTCCAGAATTGTCTTCAAGCAGGGCCGGCTCAGCATAGCCTTTGGCAACTATGAGAGAATCCGGGTTCAGGTAGCTCTTGTAGTCCTGACCTTCAGGAATGCTTCCCATCTCAGCCTCTGTGAAGAGCTTGTCATAAAGCCTGAGTTCAACCTCCTTCGCATGCTCGGTTGAAACCCAGTGGATTGTGCCCTTGACGCTTCTCCACTCGCCTGCTCCCGGCTTGGTTGTCGGGTCATATGTACATTTGATTTCAACGATATTGCCTTCTGCGTCTTTGATAACTTCCTCGCATTTGATGATATAGGTATATTTCAAACGTACCTCTCCACCCGGTTTGAGACGGAAATATTTCTTAGGAGGCTCTTCCATGAAGTCGTTTCTTTCAATATAGACCTCACCGGTGAAAGGCACCTTGCGTGAAGGTCCCTCAGGAGCGGCAGGATTCAGCGGAGCATCGAACCACTCTACCTTGCCCTTTTCCCAGTTGGTGATGGTGACCTTGACAGGGTCCTGTACGACCATATATCTGTTTGAACGCTCGTTAAGGTCCTGACGCACACACCATTCCATGAGCTGGAGGTCAATCAGCTGCTCTCTCTTGGCAACTCCGACCTTCTCTGCAAACATGCGGATGGACTCAGGAGTGTAACCACGGCGGCGGATACCGCAGATGGTAGGCATACGCGGGTCGTCCCAGCCGCTAACGAAATTGTTCTTCACAAGTTCGAGAAGTTTGCGCTTGCTCATGACCGTGTAGGTAAGATTCAGGCGGGCAAACTCATACTGGTGTGAAGGGAAGATGCCGAGCTTCTCGATGAACCAGTCATAGAGAGGACGGTGTACGTCGAACTCAAGAGTACAGATTGAGTGGGTAATATGCTCAATCGAATCGCTCTGGCCGTGCGCAAAGTCATACATCGGGTATATGCACCACTTGTTGCCTGTACGATGATGGTCGGTGTGAATGATTCGGTACAAGAGAGGGTCGCGGAAGAGCATGTTCGGATGTGCCATGTCTATTTTCGCACGGAGCACCTTCTCACCATCCGCATATTTTCCAGCCTTCATTTCACGGAAAAGCTGAAGATTCTCCTCAACGCTGCGGTTGCGCCACGGGCTCTCGGTTCCAGGAACCTGGACAGTTCCCCTTCCGGCACGGATTTCTTCCTGAGACTGGTCGTCAACATAAGCCAAGCCCTTCTGAATCAGGAGCTCAGCCCAATCATAGAGCTGGTCGAAATAGTCCGAAGCATATCTTTCGTTCTCCCAGTCGAAACCAAGCCAGTGGATGTCCTCCTTGATTGAATCCACATATTCGGTATCTTCCTTTACAGGATTAGTATCGTCAAACCTGAGGTTGGTCTTTCCGCCATATTTCTTTGCAAGACCGAAGTTGATGCAGATACTTTTTGCATGGCCTATATGAAGATATCCGTTCGGTTCCGGAGGGAAACGCGTCATTATGCTTTCACACTTGCCGGAAGCAAGGTCCGACTCAATAATCTCTTCCAGGAAATTCAGATTCCTGGTCTCTGTCGTTTCTTTGTTCAGCTCTTCCATATATTGTTGAAGTTTTTATTTATCGCAAATAATCTCGCAAATATATAGAAAAAAACAGTACATTTGCCTTCCTATTGGCAAAATTAACAGGTTTTCATATATGATACATTCAATGACAGGCTACGGCAAAGCCGAAGCAATCCTCGAAACAGGAAAAATTACAGTAGAAATCCGGTCCCTCAACGGAAAGACAGCCGATATCAGCATCAAGACATCGCTGCTTCCGAAGGATAAGGAGATTGCCGTCAGGCAAAAAATTGCATCAGAACTCAACCGGGGAAACATTGACTTTTTCTTAACATGGGAACCGAATGCAGCGGAAAATGCCAAACAGATTAACATGACTCTTGCAATGGAGTACTATCGTCAGATTGCATCTCTTGGAAAAGAGATCGGGGCCACCAACCTTTGGAACCAGAATCCAAACGACCTGCTTGCAGTCATCCTCAGAATGCCGGATGTGGTTGACTCCAGAAAACAGGACGTGATTACGGAAGAAAACTGGCCTGCTGTTGAAGCCTGCATCGATCAGGCTTTGAAGAACATCAATGTCTTCAGGCAGAAGGAAGGCGCCGTACTGTACGAGGACGTCAAGTCAAAAGTTGACAAGATTATGTCGTATTCGCTTGAAATAGAGCAATATGAGACAGAGAGGACCGTTCAGATAAAGGAAAAAATTTTGAGCCGCTTTGCTGAAATCAAGGCAGAACCTGACCAGAGCAGACTTGAGCAGGAGATGATATTCTACCTGGAGAAGCTTGACATCAACGAAGAGCGCGTCCGCCTTCGCCAGCACTGCAAGTATTTCATCGACACCCTCGAGAATGAGGCATTCCCGGGCAAGAAGCTCGGCTTCATCGCGCAGGAAATGGGACGCGAAATCAATACTACAGGTTCCAAGGCCAATCATACCGAGATCCAGAAAATCGTCGTCAAGATGAAGGATGAACTCGAAAAAATCAAGGAGCAGAGTCTCAACATTCTCTAACCGGCCTGCATAATCAAAAAACGGGGGATGATGGTCATCCCCCGTTTTACGTGCGCATGATAGGACTCGAACCTACACGCCGCGAAGCACTACCTCCTGAAAGTAGCGTGTCTACCAATTTCACCACATGCGCTTCAGAAAAGTGAACGCAAAGGTATGAAATGTTTTTCAAATAACAAAATCAAATTCATAAACTTTCTCCCAATTCTGAATCATTATGGTCATATTGGTTCTTGAATAATCCAATCCCACGGTGATATCCTCCAGGTCCGGAGCATTCCAGTCGTAACCGCAGTTGTTCAGAATTTCTCCCAGCGCAAATGACTTCAGGACATTCGATTCATCGTCAATGTCAAGGGTAAGCGATCCATCAATTTGTCGTGGCAGTACAACCATAAAAGATCCGTTACCATCTTCCGTCGCATGGCTGTAGAACCTGCCTTCTGAAGGAGAGCCATCAAATAAATATCCATCAACGCCACCCCTGACAGACAGAATATATGGAAAATTCTGACCATCAACAAGATGCACTGTAAGGCGACAGAAATTCTTATGAAGCGAAACCTTCTTTTTCATAATCTCGCATTCGGTATCAATAACGAGATTTTCCATATAAACCGGAGGGCAGTCCATTCCGAAAGGTATTATCAGCGACTCTCCGTCATTCCTGAATCCGGAAGATCCAGAGAGGAGTTTCAGGCGCATGTTTTTTGTTCGGGGAACAAGCACTTCATATTCATTGACGAAACTTTCGGAATGGATGGTTTGCGATATAACCTCAACTCCATCACACATTCCCACAAGAGTGACGGAATCAACGCAGGAAATGTCAATGGAACTCAAGTCCAGAAACAGACGGCATGGGCAAAAGCGTCTGTCTTCCTTGACAAAACAGCCGGCACACAAGATTGAGCACAGCAATAATGCCGGCATTATTCTGGCGACATGCTTCATAACCTAAATTGTCTCGTTTACATTGCCTCCCGTTTTCCAATCGGTTACCGTAATGGAAACATTCTCGTCAAGTTTTTCTATAGGAACATCGATGTCATAAGAGCCCGGACGTGTTACAGTAAGCGAAACGAAATACTGTTTGTTCGACTCAAGTACAGGCAAAGTCACAGGATAGTGATAGACAACCCCGCCGAGAGTTGCTGAAACAACAAGCCTTGTATGACGGGCACACCACGTTGCATCCGATGAATCCGTCTCAGTCGGATTCGGATAGCAATACAGATAATGCGGTATTGCATAGGGAATTGCCGCTGTAACCTGGACATTGTCGATAGCATCGCAGTAGAGTGACTGTACATTAGGCGATGCGCCCTGCTTGTTATACCATTTCTCCGGAACGTTCTGCCCAAGGAATGTTTTGTTTCCGACTACATTGGTGAGCATGACGCGTGTCAGCTTGAATTCCATGTTGCGATATATTTCCAATTCAAAATTTGTAGATACGCTCTTCAGGACAACCTTGGCGGCAACCCTTGAAACCGGTACCGTAACAGTCTCATTCACAGTGAGTTTCTTGCTTAGTTTCCCTTCCATGACAAAATTTGACGAACTATTGTCAGACATATCACTTTTCCTTCCCGTCAAATCAGAAAGACGGAGAATACCAGTCTGAGCAGTTGCATTGACAAGGGCCACTATGGTCTTGTCTCCGGTTGTACAAGTCAGGGACAGTCTGGTTGAATTGGAAGCCTGTCCATAAGCTTCTATCTTGTCATCGGCTCCGAATACAAAAATCTGAAGGGAGCGTACCGCATTCTCCGCAGCTTCTGTTGTTGATTTGGTATCACTTTCCGGCACCATGAATTCCACTTCAGTTACCTGTCCCTCCATCTGATTACTGATTCTGTCAGCCTTTGAACATGATGCAAGCAATGAGATTGCCGCCAATGCGATTGTAAATAAAATCCTATTCATAATAATCTTTTTTTAATTTGTTTCTGTTTTGTACTATTTCATATAACTCCGGATCAAGATTAGCCCTGTGTTCCATTGATGGCTGAAGGGCTATGCTCAGCTCAAGGTATCTGGCTGCATCTTCCTCCATTCCCAACCTTGCAAGAATGACAGCCCTGAGGTAACAGACTCTCGGATCATCTCCATCAAGTCCCTCCATCACATCCAGAGCAGTGTGATTGTAGCCTGCCGCCATGAGCGCAAGAGCCGAATTGTAGTCCTTGTACGGCCGGAGTAACCGTACAGCCTCCTTGTAATCCAGATTCTCAAGTGCAGAGAGCCCGGACATGTAAATGGTATCCAACTCTGTTTTGTGGGTGGTATCCTTCTGCATGCCTGTACGGTGCATATAGAAATTGAACCCTACGCTTCTGAGTTTCGGATAAATCTTCTCCCTGAGATAACGATATTGAGGCAAGGCTGAAAGCAGGCGCTCACGTCTGTCTTGATCTTCGACATTTTTGAAAAGAGCCTGGATTTCCTTTTTGGCTCCGGCCGGAAGAAGCGTATCGGATTTGACCAGTTTACCGAACTGTTCCCAGTTCTCCGGCACAGATGCTATCCGGATGTTTTCCTTCCATCCTTCCGGAACATAATCTTCGATATAATCCCTTACTGCCCGGCTCCGCGCCATTGACAATTCGATATTGGAGTTCACTGTTCCTTCCGGAGAGCATGAAGCCACAATCACCAGAGAGTCAAGACTCAGATCGCTTCTAGCGACCACATCATCAATACATTTCTTCACGCGCCTCAGTTCCGATGCATTGTCCGAGAGAAGGGTATCAATCTCCGATGAACCCTGACGGAAATCCAGCAATGCCTTGGTATTGTCATATACCGTCCTCTCTATCACTCTGTATATATATTTCGGGCTATTGTCATACAGAGAAGAAAGTGAGCTGATATAATAGGTCAGGGAATCCACGAACGGAATCGGGAACTTCATCTGGCCGTCTTCAAACAGCCCTCCTTCCAGACTTACGATTGCCTTCCTCAGTTTCGGCTGACATCGGAAACTGTGCCTGTAGCGATATGTAAACATCCCGCCGTCAGAAGCGAAGACAGTATCCAGCCGTACTCCTGCATCAGGAATAGGGTCCTTGACATATTTCTTGAACATCTGCTCTTTGCGAGCCTCCCTCCTCCCGTTGATCCACATCTTCAGATGCCTGCGATAATGCCTGACGACTTCGTCATAAGATACCCCGAAAACATCTTTCGCTGTTGACTCATTGACGAATGAAGAGTCGGTTTTCATCGCATAAACATGAGGGAAATTCCTGCACAGGAAGATTTCCAGCTGATTTATCTTCACAAAATCCGCAGTATCACTGACTATCGAGGCAACAAAATTCCGATACCTTTGATATCCTCTTAGTTGCATCTGGCGATATTCCCGCCCCGTTATGTAAACCGGTTCGAGAGGCTGGACCTTTGAGGAAGTCTGTATCTTGGGCCAGACTTTCAGCTGCCACTTTGAATCAGACATCTCCGGAGGAACCGTAATATCGAATTCAATGGATACCTGGCCATCCCTTTCCGCAACATTCCGGAATCTTGCACTTACCGAAGACGCTCTAATTATGTCAGTTGCAACCATCTCACCAGACTCCTCATCACGGATGGCATTCATTATTATCGGGCCATCCGTCATGCTGCCCCTGATGCTGTCTATGACAATCTGCCTGTCGTTTTCCTCGTCAGGTTTATCTTCTGGCACGGACAATGCCATTGAGACCTTGCCAGTACGGATACTTTCCATACGTCTTGCAGAAGAACATCCGTACAGGAGAACAAGCATTGCAAGAAATATTGATTTGACTTCAGAACACATACACCAGAGATATTACAAAGTCATCAGGAAGAAGAAACATCTTCTTTCCACTTGAAACCGTATAGCCACACGTCGGGCATGAATACTTTTTGAAGACAGCTCCTCCCGCCCAGAATCCGGCTCCGAATTCTATGTTCAGCCAAGGCGTAAGCATATGGGTATACCCTGCATACAGGCCTGCTCCTATCCGGTCACCTTCCTCTGTTTCAGGAGATATTATTCCTCCGAAATTATATTCCTGATATCTCAACTTACTTGCGAACCACCACCCTGACATGGCATGCCACGGCCACAAACGGGCTCCCAGAGAGTAAGACTGCTGCCTGTACTGGAATTGTTTTTCCGTTCCCCTTGCGAATGTAAATGGGTTATACCGCATACCTGCCGTAAGGCTCCAGCGCCTTGAGACGGCATACGAAGCATCCAGATTCAATGTCCCCAATTTGGCATAACCAAGAATATCGGTTGAAATGCTGAATTTCCTTGCATGCATCAACGGGCCGGACAGGACAAGAAGCACTGTAACCGAAATAACGGCAAGAAATTTTCTCAAATCAGTTTCCATAGCGTCCGAACACCTGTTCAATCTCGTTACGTTTGTCAGGAAACGCTGAAATGAGAGCTCCCTTCAACAGGTCCTTGGAGACGACTTCCGGTTTAAGCACTGAAAATATTTCAGCAGGACCTATGCCCCTTTCATCCAGATACCGGAATATCTGAGGATAGAACCAGAATGAACTTCCGAAGGTTGGGAATGATCCGCCATATCTATCCTTGAACATGCGGCTTTCAAGATAATAGGCCCACATCTCGCCGATTTCACAATATCCGGCACCCTGGGCTGTACCATCCCCGTATGTCATTCCTCCGGAACGCACAAAGGATTCAATTATGTAGTATATATACTGGTTCCAGTAGTCCAGGCCAACATTTCTGAAGTGGCTTGCATGAGCGAGTTCATGGCATACCACGGAGTACAGGTCATTATAATCATTCCTGTTTGCGGTTCCAATGGTTAAATCCGGAAGAAAGGCCTCCACAAGGGCAGCAAATTTGCCCAGAAAAGACGAGAACAGGTCCTCCCTGATAACTGCTCCATGATGAAGCATGGGCGCACTGCTTGCATCCATTCCGTTCAAAAGCCATATTCTGGTATCGGCAGGCGGTTCCATAATATTCAGGTCCTCTTTTGAGCAGCGATTGAAATAATCATAAGCGGCATTGTTTACTACGCACCTTTTGAACAACTTGGTGTCGGAATCTTTCGTTACGGTGACATCCACACCCTGCGGTTCAGACTTTCCAAGAGTCGAAATTGATGCCGGTACAAGGATAAGGTTGAACCCGATTGCAAAGCCTTTTTCGTTTTTGAACACAAGTCTGTAACGAGGCTTGGCCGAAAAACTTTTCGACATCGTGTAATACCCATCCTTATCCGTGTATGCGTGGGCGAACTTTACAAAGGTGTTACACGAGACCTGAACGCCAGCCACGCCGAAAGGCTTGCCTCCGTAGCAGTTTTCATCCACGATTGTCACACGCCCCTGAGGCTGTACTTTTTCTGCCTTGGTCGATGGCGAATCATCCAGCAAGGATTCATTTCCTGTAAGTCGGAACGACTCCCTCTCGACGGCTTCCCAATCAATCCAGTCCGCCTTGGTCCCGGAATCATTTTCTGCGATGTAGCAAGGATCTATGACTTCATACTGTATGTCAGGGAAGTCATAGTCCGCAGGTACCACTGCATATTGCCAGGTCAGGTCCCCTTCCGGTACCTGAGGGTCATGATACCAGTCTCCCTCCTTCTTGATGGAATAGTCCATCGGGTGATCGAGGATATTGAACCCCTGGCTTTCCAGGTATTTATACTCCTGCTCCGACTGTGGCAGGAAACGGACATACAGGTTGGTAGGTTTCACCTCAATCCTGTCCGCCTTGGTCGGATAAAGAGACTCCAGCGCCTTGGTAACATTTCTGGTGGTGTAAGGATTTTCCAGACGGTCACCAAGTACAATCTGGTCATGAGGGATATTCCTACCGTAATCATAATTGATTCCATTGTCAAGAGACATCCCCCCTTTGCTGCACGACACTGCTGTGAGTGCGATTAGCGTTGCTTTAAATATACCTCTCATAACTTTAATTTTTAATACGGCAGCAAAGTTATGAGGAGCTATCCGCTGACAGAAATTTTCACGAGATAAAATGCAAAATAGGCCCTACAGATATCTGTAAGACCTATTTTCAATGGTCAAATTCTGAAATAATGCAGCAGTTTCGCGAATTTCGTCCTAAAAGAAGGTTACGGTTTTCTGCTCGACAGTCGACAAAATGCTGTTTGCAACGCGGCTGACGCCGAATCTGAGCAAATCTTTGTTGAGCCAATCCTTGCCCAGAACCATTGACACGATTGAATAATAGCACAAAGTATCTGAAGCAGTTGTCATTCCGCCGGCAGGTTTGAAACCTATTCTGCGACCTGTCCTTTCATAGAATCTGGCAATACATTCGCACATGATATACGCAGCGACAGGAGTTGCATTGACCTCTACCTTTCCTGTGGAGGTCTTGATGAAATCAGCCCCTGCTTCCATAGCAAGGAACGAAGCATCAGCAATATTTTCAGGTGTCCTGAGAAGACCTGTCTCAAGTATCACTTTCAGATGGACAGAGCGCCCCTGCTTCGCTGCTGCGTCATCAATACACTTGCGAATCTGACGTATTTCATTGGATGCGGTCTCATAATCCCCTGCAAGGAAAGAATTGAGGGACAATACGATATCGACTTCATCCGCCCCCTGTTCAACAGCCATTTCACATTCCTTCAGTTTCACTTCAAGAAAACTCTGAGAAGAAGGGAAGCAGGCAGAAACCACTGTCGTATGGACATCACATGCTCTTGTCTTGCAAACTATCGAAGCAAAATTCGGATATACGCAGATTGATGCAGGCAGAGGCCACTGCGGATAAACTGTGGAGAATTCATTGACCTTCTCTACGAGCCTTGCGACTGAAGCCGGTGTATCATTGGTCTTGAGAGTTGTCAGGTCCATCATGGAAAAACAAGCCTTATAAACCTGCTCCGAAGCAATGCTGTCGAGATTTGCAGAGATCAATGCCAGAGCACTTTCTATGGCCTCCATGTTCGGAGAATAGCCATACTTTTCTGAAAAATTTGCCATAAAATATAACAATATAATAAATTAATTAACCTCTTACCTGTACAATGAAACCCTCCTCAACAAGAGGAGCAACAAACTGCCGCATCTGCTCAACGGTACATTTTTCCAGGCGTTTGTCAGGAGTTTCCCTGTCAATCGTATATACCATAATCTCGCGTGGCCTTGTTTCCCGCACAACTTGATACCATTTCTCAAGCGCATCCTGCGACCATGTAGTAAAATCCGGAGACTTAAGGAACATGGTCTGAAGAATGAAATTACCTTCAAAAGCCTTCAGATTCTCCACAATCCCGGCAACCGAATAATTTCCTGACGGACGGTCAATACAGCGGACAAGTTCATCAGTGGCGGCATCCAGTTTCAGAATCGGATTGTCAATTTTTTTGAGTGCCTCAACCACTTCATGACGGTAAGTCATTGTAGCATTGGACAGTACAGAAACCTTGGCCTCAGGGAAGAACTTGTCTCTGAGCCTCAATGTTGAAGCAACGATCTGAGGGAAATCAGGATTCAAGGTCGGTTCCCCGTTGCCGGACATGGTTATGGAATCTACTTTTATTCCATCTTTGGCAACTGCTGCAAAGGCTGTCTCCATCGCCTTCTCAACTTCATCTCCTGTCGGGAAGCGTTTCCCGGCAACTACTCCGTCCCTGTTCCATCCACATTCGCAATATACACAATCAAAATTGCAGGTTTTTCCTCTTACAGGCAAGATATTCAGGCCCAAAGATGTACCAAGCCTTCTGCTGTGAACCGGTCCGAAAACAATATCATCAAAATGCAACATAATCCAATCTTCTTGAACGACATCCTTTCACAAAATTTCCTTGTGCATCAATACCTTCGACAATAACTATTCCAGGACGTTTCCCAGGAGAGAGACTGCCAAGCACATCGTCCTTGCGAAGGAACTGCGCTCCGTTCAAAGTTGCCCACCTTACTATCTCACCCATCGGTATTGCCGGAAAATGCTCATGAAGGCAGGCAATTTCAGCTACCATGTCGAGGTCATCGTTGCTTGATAGCGAATCCGTTCCCACCGTCAGTTTCAATCCTTTTTTCCAAAGCATCTCCACATCGGGCAATGCGTTATGGATGAATATGTTGGACAAAGGACACAAAGCAAAATAAGGATTGGCAAAAGCCTCCTTTGCAGCCTCGGCATCCCGCTCTGTAGTGCAGACATTGTGAACCAGTAGCACGTTTTCAGGATGGGGAACCTTTCCAACCTCCGCAAGAGAATCAATGAAATACTCAAGCGAGGATCCGCCGGTAACGGGTGGAGTACTCATTCCTGCACGGCGTCGGTTATCATACATCGCGCCACTTCCACATCTTATAAGCACCTCTTCCTCAGCACTTTCCTGAGAGTGATAAGAAAGGAATCCGCTTTTCAGCCCGGCAGCGGAAGAAGCTTTGAGAAGTGCCGGGCTCATCGTATAGCATGAGTGTGGCGTAGGAGCGGCATCTATTCCACAGGCATCAGCCTTGCTCTGCAATTCTGCGACATCGTCCATTACCCGGGAGCACTGTTCCGGTTCGGTTCCGAATACCTCAAGGAAGGTACGGGTGTACATCTTATGCGACGCTTTCACGGCAAAGGACGAATCATCATTGCTTATGTCAGCCATAGCCGACACTCCGTCAGCCCACATCTTGTCCATCCATTTATGAACAAGCTGCTGTTTTACATCAAAGCCAGCCCAGTCACGCAAAGCATTGATCTGGTCTATGAAGCCTGCCATCCCTGTGCCTTTGACAAACTTTCCCTGAAGATGTGACAATTCACAATGGCAGTGGGAATTAACCATTCCCGGGATAATTGCAGCATTCACAACAAGCTCATTTTCAGCACATTGTCCAAGGCCGAGAATTGTTCCGTCTTCGCTGTCAAACTCCACATAGGAATTCCTCAGCGGTTGTGCAGACTCCCCGGTATAAATATATGATGCCGCTATTCTTTCTATTTTTCCCATTAAAATTTATTATTGAGTTGAAGGACTTCTTCCTGCTTTCCCCTGGAATGAATACGCGGGCGAGGTATTACCTTTTGTTTTTGCTTTTCAATAAGTTCAACGGCTGCCGATGTATCCGGGACGTTCCGATGAGCCGGTTTGGACAATGAATCCGAAACAGGCTTAAGGTCAGACACTGACAACGGATCTGACAAAGTCAACGAATCGGTTACAGTCAGGGAATCAGATTGTACAATCATCCTCAGACGGTCATACAATGTATCAGAGCGCTCAACTGAAACCAGGCGATAGAACAATGTAGAATCCAGTTGAACGGCAATACTGTCAAAGAAATGCAGATATGGTTCCGACTTGATATAAGGATAATATTCCCCTACATCAATATAATGACGGAGTTCAAACTTAGGTTTGCTCAGCTCGATCTTGAGCTTTTTCAGGTCCTCAATCTGATCGTCGATTATCTTCGATGCTGACCGGAATATCCTTGAATACCTCTCTGGATCATCCATATAGACCTCCACACTCCTGCGGTAATCTTCAGTCGTATAGCCGTATTTCTCAAGAATAGGTTCATAGACAAGAGAAGTATCCGCCATGCGTTTTACGCTTGGAGTGGAGTTGATCCACTGATCGGTAACAAGCATTTCCGCATATATCCTAGCCATCTTTCCGCGCGGGATCACCCTCGGTCCCCTGCTGCAGGAAGATGCAGCAAGGGCGAGGATTATAATGCAGAAAATATTCAGGCTACGCTTCATATTATCTCAATACGGCTCCGAATTCTTTCTGGAATACGGCAAGGAACTTGGTCATCATCCTGTCCACATCACCGTCAGTAAGGGTTTTCTCCAGATCCTGAAGCACGAAGCTCAAAGCATACTGTTTCTTGCCCTGACCAATCTTGTCGCCACGGTACACGTCAAAGAGAGATACCTGCTTGAGGAGTTTCTTTCCTGTACGGAATGCAGCGGCACGAAGGTCGGCATAGCTGACGCCCTCATCCAGAAGCAGGGCAAGGTCACGTCTGACTTCAGGGAATTTAGGGAGCTCGCTATATTTGATCTTGTCGCGTTTGATGAGTTCGAAGAGAAGCGGCCAGCTGATTTCAGCAGCAAACACAGGCTGCTTGATTCCCATCTGCTTGAGCCTTGCAGGAGCTATCGTTCCCATCACAGCAAGCTGCTTGCCGCTTCCCGGAAGCATGTATGCAAGTCCCTCTGAGAACAGGTCTGAAGGCGCCGGTGCAGTCTGCATAGAATAAAGGTCCGCACCAAAACGTTTGAGAAGCAGTTCAAGATAGCCTTTAAGCTGGAAATAATTGCCTTTGCCGGCCTCAAGGCGCCATGATTTGTCGCTTTGGCCACTGACGAACAAAGCAAAATTGGTATGCTCCTCATAGCTTTCAAGAGTCTTGCCGTCAGCACCAGGAAGGAGGGAATATACCGAGCCATATTCAAACGTCCTGATATTAGTCATCTGACGGTTGATATTGTAGGCAATCACCTCAAGTCCACCGAGCAGGAGAGTCTGCCTCATCACATTAAGATCGGAACTGAGGGGATTGAGAATCCTCACACATCTCTCCTCCGGGAAAGTCTTGAGTTTCGAATAATATTCTCCCTTGGTCAGCGAGTTGTTCATGGTTTCAACAAAACCGTTTGCTGCCAGAAAATCTGATATCGTCTTTCTGACACGCTCAGGCTCAGGCTTCACAGGAGCATTCACCGACATGCGCATGGCATTCGGCAGTTCGATATTGTTATATCCGTAAATACGAAGTATCTCCTCCACAACATCACACTCGCGATATACATCGATCATGTATGAAGGAACGGCAACCCTGGCTCCCGCCTCTGTCTTTTCAATGAAATCATAGGCAAGTGCCTCAAGTATATTTTCAATGGCATCCTTTCCGATTTTCTTTCCGATGAAATTCTCTATGCGTGCATAATCTAGGTCAACAACCTTGCGTTCAATCTTTTCCGGATAGAATTCCTGTACTTTGCCGACAATCTCACCTCCTGCTATTTCCTGAATCAGAAGGGCTGCACGGCGTGATGCATAGTTTACGATGAGCGGATCCGCTCCCCTTTCATATCTGAATGAGGCGTCTGTCTTGAGTCCGTGTCTCTTTGAAGTCTTCCTGATTGAAACAGGATTGAAATATGCACTCTCAAGGAAAATATCTGTTGTTGAATCAGTTACGCCGGAATTTTCACCGCCGAACACTCCAGCCAGACACATAGGTTTTTCTGTATCTGCGATAACAAGGTCAGCGGCAGAAAGAGACCTTTCCACTCCGTCAAGCGTAACGAATTTCTCACCTTCAGCTGCCCTGCGGACAACTACCTTTCCACCTCCGATCTTCGCTGCATCAAACGCGTGCAAAGGCTGTCCCGTTTCCATAAGGACAAAGTTGGTAATATCCACTATATTGTTTATCGGCCTGAGTCCTATTGAAAGCAGCTTCTTCTGAAGCCATTCCGGCGATGGGGCAACCTTGACTCCCCTTATTGTCGTGCCGGTATATCTCGGAGCACCGTCAGCAGCCAACACCTCTACAGGGATTGCCTCACCCTCCCCTTCACGAAAAGTGGTGACTTCAGGAATATTGAGTTTGCAAGGGATGTTATTATGCACCAGATACGCATACAAGTCTCTTGCAACACCGATATGTGAAGCCGCATCCACCCTGTTCGCTGTAAGTCCAATCTCTATAAGTGAATCCGTTGCAAGATGAAGATACTCTTTTGCCGGAGTTCCTACAACGGCATCCGGATCAAGAACCATGATTCCATCATGAGAAGAACCGATTCCAAGCTCATCTTCCGCGCAAATCATTCCGAATGATTCAACTCCCCTGATTTTCGATTTCTTTATCTTGAAATCTTCGCCAAGGACTGTTCCTACTGTGGCAAGAAGGACTTTCTGTCCGGCTGCGACATTCGGCGCGCCACATACAACCTGAAGCAGTTCCGGCTCTCCGGTGTTCAGTTTTGTTATATGGAGATGGTCTGAATCTGGATGATCCACACACTCTACGACTTCAGCGACAATGACACCTGCAAGCCCGCCGGGAATCTCCTCAACCATTTCAAGAGAATCCACTTCAAGTCCGATTGAGGTCAGGGCTGCGGCAACCTCCTCCGGAGTAAGATTACACTCAAGATAATCCTTGAGCCAGTTGTACGATAGTTTCATATATTTACTATATTATTATTCCAAATCGTCCTTTGTAAAAAGGGCATTTACAAATTCACGTTTATCAAATACTTTCAGGTCATCAATACCTTCTCCGATGCCTATATATTTGACTGGCACACGGAACTGGTCAACTATTCCGACCACTACCCCACCCTTGGCCGTACCGTCAAGTTTGGTAATTGCAAGTGAAGTGATATCGGTGGCGCGAGCAAACTCCCTCGCCTGCTGGAAGGCATTCTGGCCGGTTGAAGCATCCAGGACCAGGAGCACTTCATGCGGAGCATCCGGGATGACCTTGCGCATGACATTTCTGATTTTTGTAAGTTCGTTCATCAGGTCTATCCTGTTGTGAAGACGCCCGGCAGTATCAATCAGCACCACATCCGCATCCTTTGCAACAGCAGACTTCAAGGTATCAAATGCAACGGAAGCTGGGTCCGATCCCATTTCCTGCTTTACGATATCCACACCTGAACGTTCAGCCCAGATTGTAAGCTGATCGACGGCTGCTGCCCTGAAAGTGTCGGCAGCTCCGAGAACGACCTTCTTGCCCATTGACCTGAAATTATGTGCAAGCTTTCCTATTGTAGTGGTCTTGCCGACGCCGTTAACTCCCACAACCATAATCACATACGGTTTCTTAGAGAAATCTGCCGGACATGCAGGAGAATCTTCATTCCGAGACCCGACATCCATAAGGGAAGCAATCTCATCGCGGAGTAATTCAACAAGTTCATCCAGGGAGACATACTTGTCGCGACTTACCCTCTCTTCGAGGTTATCAATTATCTTCATGGTCGTATCAACTCCCATATCGGTAGCAACGAGCGCCTCCTCCATTGCATCAAGAAGTTCTTCATCAACCTTTGCCTTACCGACAATAGCTCTTGAAAGCCTGTCAAAAAAGCCCCTGTTGGTCTTCTTTACTCCTTTATCAAAAATGCCCATATAAAATCAAAGTTTAACCTGCAAATATACAAATTTCCCAGCGGATAAGAAAGAATTGAAGCAACAAGTAGATGCAAAAAAGGGTGACTGAATAATCAATCACCCTTTTGTTCTGCTTAGGAGAAAACTTATTTCTTTGCGAAGAAATCTTTTGTCTTATCCTCATCAATAAGCTCTTCAGTGAAGACATAAGCCCCAGTCTTAGGAGATTTGTCCATGCGGATGCACTTAACGACTTTCTTCTGTACACCTGCTTTGAAGGTTGCGACTGCTTTCTTTGCCATAAATCAATTCCTCCGTTATTATTTGATCTCGCGATGAAGAGTTACCTTCTTAAGGAACGGATTGTATTTCATACGCTCCAGACGCTGAGTTGTATTCTTTTTATTCTTGGTAGTGATGTATCTTGAGATACCTGGTACACCGCTTTCTCTCTGCTCAGTGCACTCAAGGATGACCTGCACCCTGTTACCTTTAGCTTTCTTTGCCATAATCCGAAAAATTAAACAAGGTTAATAAATCCTTTCTTCTGAGCGTCCTTGATGGTTGCTTCGAGACCATTCTTCTCGATATTCCTCATACCCTTGCAAGACACCTTAAGAGTAATGAACCTCTGCTCCTGCTCAGACCAGAATTTCTTGGTCTTGAGATTCAGGGCAAAAATGCGCTTTGTGCGCCTTTTAGAATGCGAAACGTTGTTTCCGACCATTCTTTTTCTACCTGTAACTTGACAAACCTTTGCCATTGTATATACTATTTTTATTTAATTCATAATTAGCGGGCTGCAAATATCGCATAAAAAAATCGCAATTGCAAAATTTCTAAACAAAATTGAAGAATCTCCGCCACCTGATATTTTTAGGAAACTTCTTGTTGGCATCAACTGAAAGCCAGATCATTGCAGGCTTTCCGACTATATGGTCCTCCGGTACGAAACCCCAGTATCTTGAGTCGAGGGAGTTGTGCCTGTTGTCTCCCATCATGAAATAATAATTTTGTTTGAAAACATAGTCAGTTGCTTCCGAGCCGTTGATGAAGATGTGTCCGTCAACCACCTTGAGTTCGTTTCCTTCGTACGAAGTGATAATCCTTTCGTAAAGAGGCAGATTGGTGAGGTTGAGCTCGACCGAAGCGCCTGCTGAAGGAATCCAGAGCGGTCCGTAATTGTCCCTTGTCCATTTGTAACCAGTAGAGAACGGGAAGATTGTCAGATCTGAATCCGGATAATCCGGTGGCCAGACATCATCATTCTTCACTACTGAAACAACATTCGGAAGGGCCTTCACACTTTCAAGCATTTCTGCTGTGAGAGGCATGGCAGGATAACCAGCAAGCGAAGGATCGAACCAAAGCTCTGCGACGTTGATACCAAGTTTGTCAAGTACTACAGAATTGATTCTCTGTCCGTTGGTGACAACGGTATAGGAATTCTGTACACCCGGCCAAATTTCCTGAGCCTGCGAATTGACGTAAACGATGCCGTCAACTATTCTCAGTGTATCTCCTGCAACTGCAACGCATCTCTTTACATAGTGATCCTTCTTGTCCGAAGGTCTGACCTTAACCGGTCCGTAATGACGGATGGCATAGTCACGTCCCAATGTCCTGCACACAGCATAATAGTCATCTGCAGGTGCCTTTACCAGGACAGAATCTCCATGAGGAAATCCGAATACCACATAGTCTCCGGCCTTTACATTGCCAAAGCCCTTCAGTCTTCTGTAATCATTCTGGATAAGAGTGCTGTATGACTCCCTGCTTCCGATTACATTGTGGGTGAAAGGGATGGTGAGAGGCGTCTGAGGAAGGCGAGGGCCGTAAGCAAGCTTACTTACGAACAGATGGTCACCCGTATAGAGCGAACTCTCCATCGAGGATGAAGGAATCTTAAAAGCCTGGAAAAAGAAAATATTGATGAATGTCACTACAATGACGGCAAAAATGATTGCATCAAGCCAGTCAAGCAGAACATTTGTCTTTTCGCCTTCCTTGTACTCCTTCTTCCAGAACAGCCATTTCACCTTTTTTGTGATATGGTAGTCAAAAATCGGGACAAGGCCGAAAAGCCACCAGTAGTTTCCGAGCCAGACAACCCATACAATATAGAGGACAGCCCAAAATGCAAGCCGAACCCATTTATTGTGGTATAAGTCCTTCAAACTCATCAAACAACAACTATTTTACAGAATTGATGATAGCCTCAAATGCCTGAGGGTTATTCATGGCAAGGTCTGCAAGGACCTTACGGTTCAAACCGATATTCTGCTTTGCAATACGACCCATGAACTGAGAATAAGTCATACCATACTGACGTGCAGCGGCATTGATTCTCTGGATCCACAAAGCACGGAACGAACGTTTTTTAGCTTTACGGTCACGGTAAGCATAGGTAAGACCTTTCTCGTAGGTGTTCTTTGCTACCGTCCAAACATTTTTTCTTGAAAGAAAGTTACCGCGGGTTCTCTTAAGAATTTTTTTGCGGCGTGCCCTTGAGGCAACTGAATTTACCGATCTTGGCATAAATTTAACTGTTTTATGGAGGCAGTGTCCGTCGTCGGAGCTTTTCTACTGCATTCCAAGTTTGACATTAATAACTTTTGTAATCAGCACTCACTGAATTACATAGCCAACAAAGCTTTGACTCTCTTGACATCCACGTTGGCAACGAGACCTACATGAGTCAAATTTCTTTTCTGCTTTTTGGTCTTCTTGGTGAGAATGTGGCTTTTGTAAGCATGTTTTCTCTTAACTTTTCCCGTTCCGGTAAGTGCAAAGCGCTTTTTTGAACCGGAGTTGGTTTTCATCTTTGGCATAGTTAAATTTTTTGACTGTTAATACTATATTATCCAATCACTTGGACTATTTTTTCTTTACTGGCGAAATCATCATTATCATTCGCTTGCCCTCAAGCTTAGGCATCTGCTCTGCCCGTCCATAATCTTCAAGCTCAACTGCAAATCTAAGAAGGAGTTTCTCTCCCTGATCGGCATAGAGAATGGAGCGGCCCTTGAAAAAGACAGAAGCTTTGACCTTCGATCCTTCCTGAAGGAACTCCTGGGCATGTTTTAGTTTGAACTGGAAATCATGTTCATCGGTATTCGGGCCGAATCGGATTTCCTTGATGACTATCTTGGCGGCATTGGCCTTCATCTCCTTGGCTTTCTTCTTCTGCTGATAGAGATATTTCTGATAGTCAAGTATCTTGCAAACAGGAGGATCAGCTTTGGCGCTTATCTCCACCAAATCAAGTCCAAGACTGTCAGCCAGTTTCAGAGCCTCCGACGTAGGGAACACTCCCTGCTCGGGAACATTCTCGCCTACAAGGCGTACTCTGGAGACAGTAATCTCCTCATTGATTCTCAATCCGTCATCATCCTTACGCGATTCTGGTCTGACAGACGGACGACCTTGTGCGTTTCCTGCCGGCTTAGGGCCATTGAAACGAGGTCCGGATGGTTTAAAAGGTGCTGCGATAAAAAAATCCTCCTATAAGTTTAAATTAACAATATATCATGGTTATAACAGCTGACTTTCAACCTCTTTTGAAACCAAAGAGATGAACTCGTCAACTGGCATTGAACCTTCATCTTTGCCTCCTTGTCTCCTGACTGAGACTGTTCCTTCGCTGACTTCCTTCTCGCCAACGATAACAAGGAACGGGATTCTCTGAAGCTCACTTTCACGTATTCTCTTACCGAGAGTTTCGTTACGGTTGTCAACAGAGGCGCGAATATCGGAATTATTCAGCAAATCACAAACTTTTTTTGCATATTCCTCATATTTTTCGCTGACAGGCACGATATTGACCTGATCCGGAGTGAGCCAGAGAGGAAGTTTGCCACCGGTGTGCTCAAGAAGAACGGCAACAAATCTCTCAAGGGAGCCGAATGGTGCCCTGTGTATCATTACCGGACGATGCTTCTGGTTGTCGCTTCCGACATATTCAAGTTCAAACCTTTCCGGAAGGTTGTAGTCAACCTGAATTGTTCCGAGCTGCCATTTCCTTCCGATTGCATCCTTGACCATGAAGTCAAGCTTAGGACCATAGAATGCGGCCTCGCCATATTCGACAACGGTATTGAGTCCTTTTTCTGTTGCAGCTTCAATGATTGCAGATTCAGCCTTTGCCCAGTTCTCATCCGTTCCAATATATTTTGACTTGTTGTCCGGGTCACGAAGAGAAATCTGAGCAACATAGTCATTGAAATTCAAGGTTTTGAACACATAAAGAATGATGTCGATAACCTTGCAGAACTCCTCCTTGAGCTGATCCGGACGGCAGAAAAGGTGGGCATCATCCTGAGTGAAGCTGCGAACCCTTGTAAGTCCGTGCAACTCTCCGCTCTGTTCATAACGGTAAACTGTTCCGAACTCTGCAAGTCTGAGTGGAAGATCCTTATACGAACGAGGCTTGCTGCGGTAAATCTCACAGTGGTGAGGACAGTTCATAGGTTTGAGAAGATATTCCTCTCCCTCCTGTGGTGTGTGAATCGGCTGGAATGAATCCTTGCCATATTTTGCATAGTGGCCCGAGGTCACGTAAAGTTCCTTGTTTCCGATGTGAGGAGTGATGACCTGAAGATAACCGTATGATTTCTGAAGCTTGCGCAGGAAGTTCTCAAGTCTTTCACGCAAAGCTGTTCCCTTTGGAAGCCACAAAGGAAGGCCCTGTCCGACCTTTGATGAGAAAGTAAAGAGTTCCATCTCTTTTCCAAGTTTGCGGTGGTCGCGTTTCTTAGCCTCCTCAAGCATCTGCAGATACTCGTCAAGCATCGATTTCTTAGGGAAGGTGATACCATAGATACGGGTCATCATGTGACGGGTCTCATCTCCTCTCCAGTATGCACCGGCAATAGAGGTGAGTTTGACAGCCTTGATTACCGAAGTATCTTTAAGGTGAGGTCCGCGGCAGAGGTCGGTGAAGTTACCGTTGGTATAAAAGGTTATCTTACCATCCTCGAGTTCTGAAATCAGCTCACATTTGTATTCGTCGCCTTTCTCAGTGAAGGTCTTCATTGCCTCGTCCTTTGAGACGTCAATTCTTGTAAATGACTCTTTTGAACGTGCAAGTTCGATCATCTTGTCCTCTACAGCTTTGAGGTCAGCCTCCGTAATCTGTTTCTCGCCGAAATCCACGTCATAGTAGAAACCGTTTTCAATTGCCGGTCCGATACCGAACTTTACTCCTGGATATAATGCTTCAAGAGCTTCTGCCAGAAGGTGCGAAGATGAGTGCCAGAATACATGCTTTGCTTCAGCATCGTCCCATTTATGGAGTTTTATGGAAGCATCCGATGTAATTGGACGGGTGATGTCATATATCGTACCTTTTCCTGTCGTGTCAGCAGAAGTAACAACTGTTGCAGCAAGAACCTCTGCTGCAAGTTTCGGACTGATACTCTGTGCAATGTCGAAGGCTGAGACACCGGATTCATATTGTCTGGTGCTACCATCAGGAAATGTAATGTTTATCATAATCTGTTCCATTTAAATACAAGAGTGCAAAGTTAATAATTTTCTTTGAATGTAAACCATTATTCAGAAATATGTAGTACCTTTGTTCATATATAAAACGCAGAGTAATGGAAAGCCTCAAGAACACTCAGATTCCGGAAGCAAAACTTCGGACGGCAAATACAGCATTCATTTCAGCTCTCATATTCGGATTCATTTCCGGAGCTTATCTCATAATAACCCAATTCCTCTCGACTAGCAGCATTCCGCCTTTCGTAACAGGCATTCTGAATTTTATACTATGGTGTGCAAAATTCTTCGGATGCATCTGGCTGATGATGGCTGTAATGAAAAGAGTTGTTGCAATCGACCCTGAGGCAACGGGGAAAACAACCTTCCTCACAGGTCTTACCGTTTCATTCTTTTCGGCAGTTTTCTATGCAGGTATAGCTCTCTTGAGCATGACCATAATCTTTCCAGATTATTTTGCCGCACAGATTGATTCAGTGATGCAGATTTATGGCAAAATGCTGGATTCCAACTCTCTGAGAGCACTTGACCAGATGATGGGGAATCTGCCGCAATATACATTCTTTTCCAACATAATTTATTGTACAATCTACGGGACAGTGCTGTCAGCAATCCTATCACGTAGAATACCATCAAGAGATCCATTTGCCGATATTAAATAAACTCCGCCATGACTGATAATTTTTCCAAAGACCTTTCAATCATTATCTCATTATACAACGAAGAAGAATCACTGTCTGAACTCGTGGCCTGGATTACAAGCGTAATGCAGAAGGAGGGTTATTCCTATGAATTGATCATGGTGGATGACGGAAGTAAGGACGGCTCATGGAATATTATCAGGAAACTGTCGGCTGATAATCCGAATATCAGAGGGATTTCATTCAGAAGGAACTACGGCAAATCAGCGGCTCTGTATGAAGGATTCAAAGCGGCCAGCGGAAGGGTTGTGGTAACCATGGATGCAGACCTTCAGGATTCCCCTGAAGAAATTCCTGAAATGTATGACATGGTCGTCAAGCAGGGATATGACATAGTATCCGGATGGAAACAGCACAGGCAGGACAACAAATTGACAAAAAACCTGCCGTCAAAACTATATAACGCAACAGCACGATGGATTACCGGCATCAAGTTGCACGACATGAACTGTGGACTCAAGGCATATAAAAATGAGGTTGTAAAGAATATCGAAGTCTATGGTGAAATGCATCGCTATATACCGTATCTCGCAAAGAATGCAGGATTCAGCCGGATAACTGAGAAGCCGGTTCATCACCAGAAAAGGAAATATGGAAAAAGTAAATTCGGTATAGAGCGTTTTGTAAACGGATTTCTGGACCTGCTCTCACTCTGGTTCCTGAGCAAATTCGGAAAGAAACCGATGCATTTCTTTGGTTTTACAGGTCTTGTAACATTCTTCATCGGTGGTATAATTGCAGTCTGGCTTATAATTGAAAAGCTTATCAATCAAGCACATGGCCTGCGTTTCAGACCTGTGACGGACCAGCCACTCTTCTACCTTGCGCTTGTGGCACTGGTTGTCGGCATAATGTTGTTCCTTGCAGGATTCATATGCGAAATGATATCCCGAAACAGCAACGAACGCAATCACTACAATATCCGCGAAACCCTCTAATGTCATATCGGGCGAAGGCAGAAGCAGTAAATAGGGTCTGAGTAAAAACTTATCCAGTCGCGAAGCGACCGAGCCGGGTAGGCTCGAAATACCCCTAATAGGGGTCGTAG
>CALZOR010000014.1 GCA_945827785.1 uncultured Bacteroidales bacterium
TCTGGTGGAGAATGCCTACAGCATATATAATCCTGACGGCACTTTCCCTCGCCTTTCTCTCGGAGGCACGGGCCACGGCGGCGATAACGGTCTTGCCAGCACATTCTGGATTCGCGACGGCAAATACATCCGTCTCAAATCTGCACAGCTTGGCTATACCTTCCCACGCAAATGGATGTCAAAGGCAAGAATCGAGACTCTCCGGCTCTTCGTCGAGGGACAAAACCTCTTCACCATCGACGGCCTTCCTGAGGGCATCGACCCGGAGTCACCGGGAGTTAACAACGGTTATTATCCACAGCAGCGTCTGCTCATGGGTGGTCTTACAATCACATTCTAAAAGGAGGACAGCATTATGAAACATATTTCAAAATTCATCATGGCGGCGGCCCTTTTATGCGGAGTATCATGTACATCCTATCTGGACATGACGCCGACCGACCGCGTTTCCGACAAGGTCCTCTGGAAAACCACAGAGACTGCTGAGTACGGAGTCAATTACATTTACAGTTATGTGCTCGATATCTATGGCTGGCAATCGACATACGGCTTCATGACAGAGGCCCTGACGGACCAGCTCAAGTACGGCTCATACAATTATGTCTATACAGGTCTCATCCCAAGTGAGTTCGCTTACGGTGACGATGTCACCATGACGGCAGGATATGTGGATGCCTATATGGGCGTGTGGAGCAGCCTTTACACTGCAATCCGCAAGACCAATCAGGCAATTCGCTATCTTGGAGAATACGGACAGATGTCAGATGAAGACAAGGCCCGTCTGAATGCCGAACTGCGTTTCATGAGGGGCTATATGTATTTCGAGCTCGCAAAACGTTACAAGGAAGTCATAATCTATGATGAAAACCTTGAGGCTATCGTGAAGGACAAGAAACTCTCTGCTGAAGAGGAGTGCTGGGACTTCGTCTATGCTGACCTGAAAGCTGCTGCAGACGTGCTTCCGGCCAAGGCTCAGGCCAATGGCCGTATCAACTGCGGCATGGCATGGGCTCTGATTAGCCGTGCGATGCTTTATGCCGGACGTTATGACAAGGTCATAGAGGCTGCCGACAAGGTTGAGGAACTTGGCTACTCGCTTGAGGCTCAATATGCTGATGCTTATTCCAAGTCAATTTCTGACGGCAACAAAGAAGCCATCCTTCAGTATGTATTCAGCCGTGCAGATAACGTTACCCACAGCTTCGACTACTATTACACTCCAGGCGGGGATTATTATGCCCTCGGAGAGGCTGGTGGCGGATATGCAACCCCGACTCAGGAAATGGTCGAGTCTTACGAACTTGCAACAGGTGGATTCCCGGACTGGACTCAGTGGCACGGCACTACCACCGCTACACCTCCTTATGCACAGCTTGAGCCTCGTTTCCAGGCATCCATCCTCTACAATGGAGCCGCATGGAAGGACCGCACCATCGAGCCTTTCATCGGAGGAACTGACGGATTCTGCCAGTGGAATCTCGAGCAGGAGCCGAAAGGACGCACTACCACTGGATATTACCTTCGCAAAGGTGTGGACGAGTCTCACAATGTCATCACTGAGCCGGGCAGCGTTCAGCCTCTTACCATCATCCGCTTTGCAGAGGTGCTTCTGAACAAGGCTGAGGCATGCTACCGCACAGGCAAGGAGGCAGATGCCAATGCAGTTGTCAAGCAGATCAGACAGAGAGTTGGTCTTAATTACTCAAACAAATCCGGAGCGGAACTCTGGGCAGCCATCCGTCAGGAAAGGAAGGTCGAGTTTGCTTACGAGGGCCTTCAGTATTGGGACCTACGTCGCTGGGGAGTTGCTTCCAAGGCATATCCTGAAGGACTTTGCGGGTACAAACAGCATGGCCTGAAGATTACGAAAGATGCTTCGACCGGTGAGTTTACATATGAGTATGTAAGTGTCGATGACAAGAACAGGAACTATCCTCAGAGACTTGACCGTTTCCCTCTGCCGGAGTCTGAACTCAGCAGCAACGGTGCAATCAGCCAGTTCCCTGAATGGAAATAAATTATGAGAATCATGAAGAAACATATATTAGCTATACTTGTTGCGGCACTCTCGCTTGCAAGCTCGTGCCACAAACCGGAATATGTACTTTCAACGGCTGACCGTCAGGGATTTACATCCATCTCTGCCTATTTCACTTCAGGTCAGTATGATGGATCTGTCCTTGCAAGGCTTGATGTGACACAGGAGATGCTTGAAAGCGGCATCCTGTGCATCCCGGTTCCTTATTATTACCCTGAAGAGTCTGACGACAGCAGCACTCCGATGATGGCTATGTCCAAGGTTAGAATCAGGGCGGAACTTGACAACAATTGCAGCATAGACCCGCCTCTGTCCATTCTGGACCTGAATGAAATGACAAAAATCAGATATACCGACTCCAAAGGAAAGGTATATAATCTGGAGCTTTACGGTAAGATGAAAAAGTCGGACAAGGCTTCCATCATGGGCATGTCCATCACCGGACCTAACTGCGGCACCTTCGATGCATTCGTGGATAATGAAAACAGAATCCTTTATCTCTATACTACAGACGACCTTTCTGACTGTACGATTTCGGTGGATGTCTCTGCTCATGCAAGCGTGAAGACTGATGGTACAGTTGCACGTAATTACAATGAAAGTCAGGATGTTGTGATTGCATCTCATTCCGGGAAGGAATATACATACAAAACACAGAAGGCAATCCCTACCAAGATTGCTCATGGATTCAACAAGACATCAGTCCGCCAGCTCTTCAATTTCGAGCCTGCAAGCCGTCTCGGCACTCCGGCTTATATAGCTGCAACCAATCCATCCATTGCTTCAATCGGTGGTTACCTTGTAGTATGCATGGGTGACGGCTCGACTCCGATTTATCTTGACGGCCAGACAGGTGCAAAGAAGGGAGAAATCGTACTCGGCAGTGCCCAGCCTGGTTCCATTGCAAGTGATGAGGCTGGCAATATGTTGATCTGCAATCATATCGCGGATGATCCATATGCAGGTACACTCAGCATCTACAAGACTTCTTCCGTCTCTGAGGCTCCGGTGTTGTTCTATGAGTATGATTCTCAGACCATTCTTCCTCGAGGTGGAAAGATGGAAGTGAGTGGTAATTTGAATTCAGACGCTATGATTACCATCCTCTTTGAAGGAATCGCAGGAATAACTACCTCTTCTTCATTCATTTCCATCCAGGTCAAGGACGGTGCCGTTGCAAGCGTTCAGGAATATGACCTTGCTGGACTTGGCTTGAGCTGGGGCCACGCTCCGGTGAATGCAGGAGTGGTCACCCCTGCTTCCGGAAACGGAGATATGGGATGGTATTTTGGAGCATATTCCGGTATGAGTGGCGGTCCTGAATTGGACTGGATTAAAAAGGATCTCAGCCTTGGTTCCAATATGCCGACTTCCAACGGCTCCGGTTGGGCATGGAATGCCAACCAGATCGATTGCAAGTCCTACAACAATGCACAATATCTGGCTTTGCTGGTACTGAGTCATTTCCCGGCCTGGGGCGTCGCTCCTACACTGTATGTTTACGATGTGACAGACACTTCCGGTTTGAAGGGCGAGTTTGATTCCTGCGATGCCCTTGTCATGCAGACGGAGATTGAATGGTTCCAGCAGACTAATGCTGATGATACTAATTCCTGCGGTGATGTCGTGATAGTGCCTTCTGCTGATGGCTACAAGGTGTTCATCTACTACTTTGACCAGTATGCAGGAGCAATCGGAGGCTTTGTTGCAGATTGCATTAAAAGAGATTAGGTTAATATGCGTAGAATGTTTATAATGATGGCTTTCCTTGCTGCCGGGACATTCCTGGCAGCAGGATGCACATCACAGAAGGCTGAAATGCCTGCCTGGCCTTGGCAGGAGGAAGAGGAACCCGCTCCGGAGCCGGAACCAGAGCCGGAAGGCGAATGGAGCGATGTAAGTTCTGACTATGACGATCTTCCATCTTATATCCGTGTTATGAAATCTCCTTTGGTACTTCAGGGAAAGCCGGCTGCAGCATTTGTTGCAATAGCTGACATGTCGAAGGCAAGCCTTGACCTCTGGTGCATAAACGACCCTAAGCTAGAAGGCTGCGATGAGCGTTTCAAAACTCCTTCAAAAGTATATGAAGAGACCTCTGCTGCAATCATCACCAATGGCGGATATTTCTATGCCGACTGGTCAGCTCCGAAATTCTACAGTATGAGTCTTGCTGTACGTCAGGGACAGATTCTGTCGCAGAACGTCAACTATGCTTCTGAAGACTGGAAGACTATCTACTATCCCACACGTGCTGCTCTTCTGTTGGGAAAAGACGGCAAAGCATATTCCTGCTGGACCTATTTCAGCAATGCCGACGGAAAGACCTATGTCTATCCTCAGCCAGCAGAAAACAGCTGGAAATCAAAGCCTTTGCAGACTCCTTCGGCGACTTTCCCGGAGGGCGCCTCAGAGCTTGATGCCCAGTGGGGAATCGGTGGCGGTCCTGTTCTTCTGAAAGATGGGAAAGTCGTGAACAGCTACGAAGCTGAACTCTTCCTTTCAGATGTGGGGTGTACGGCGAACAATCCGCGCACTGCAGCGGGCGTGACTGCTGACGGTCATCTTGTGCTTTTTGTTTGCGAGGGCCGCAATATGACTGAAGGCGTGGCAGGATTCACAACAGCTGAAGTGGCTGCTATTATGAAGGACCTTGGCTGCGTCGATGCCATCAATCTTGACGGAGGCGGCTCAAGCTGCATGCTCGTATGCGGAAAGGAAACAATAAAGGTATCTGACGGGGAACAGCGCCCTGTTGCCTGCACAATAATGTTGAAATAATCATGCATAGACTGAAATTCATATCAATCACGTTCATATTTATTATGTTCGCTTTTTCATGCACGCCGGAAGCTGTGATGCCTGACTGGCCTTGGCATGAGGAAGAAGAACCGGCTCCGGAACCAGAACCAGAGCCTGAACCAGATCCTCAGCCAGGACAAAAGGGCAAGAACCGTTATGTCTGGATCAGCTGCGAGGGCAATTGGGAAGAATATGCCAACGATCAGGCTATGATAATCAGTGAGATAGCCAAAATGAAAGAGTGCGGATTCACCGACCTTGTCGTGGATGTCCGCCCTACCAACGGAGGAGTCCTTTTCAAATCTTCCCATGCTCAGCCTCAGACCAGAATGGATTGCTGGACTAAGAACGGCTACGAATTCATAAACAGAACAGCAGATTTCGACTATCTGCAAACATTTGTGGATGAAGGACATAAACAGGGCCTGAGAATCCACGCCGTGATGAACACCTTCGTCGGCGGGTGCCTTTGCCCTTATGGCCTTGGCAGTGATGGCATGCTGTTTACCGACCCCTCAAAGAAGGAATGGGCATCGGTGGTGAATACTGCAGAGGGTCTGAAGAATACAATGGATCTGCTCGACGATAGTGTCGATTACGGAGCAAAGTTCCTGTCACCGATTAATCCTGACGCTCAGGCTTTTGTGCTCGGCATAATTGAAGACCTTGCAAAATATGACATTGACGGAATCATACTTGACCGCTGCCGTTTTGACGACTACAGCCTTCAGAGTGATTTCTCTGATTTGATGAAGGCCGGCTTTGAAGAGTATCTCGGACAGACTATATCTGACTGGCCGGGAGCAGTGATGTCAGCCGGACAGGAAGAACTTAAAAAGCCTGTGAGCGACATGACAAAGAAATGGCTTGAATTCAGGGCGAAGGTCATTCATGACTTTGTGATGAAAGCTTCTGACAAGGTTCATTCCATCAATCCTAAGATTAAATTCGGATGCTATGTTGGAGGTTGGTATTCAAGCTACTACTATTCAGGCGTCAATTGGGCAAGTCCGAAATACGACCCGAAGGCGGACGGTTATTACTGGGCTGGAAGCAATTACAAGGATTTCGGATACGCCGACCACTGCGACTATATGTTCATCGGTGCTTACGCCTCATCTTCAAGCATTTATGGAAGTGGTGAGTGGACGATGCAGGGCTTCTGCAAGCAGGCGGCCGAACTTTTTATGGATGATGTCCCTTTTGCCGGAGGTCCTGACATCGGAAACGGAAGCGGATTCGAGAACGGCGGAAAAGGCTCGCTCATGCCTGACATCGTCGATGCCTGCATCAATTCCAGCACTGACGGAATGTTTTTCTTCGACCTTTGCCATATCCGCATGTATGACTACTGGAAAGATATAAAGAAGGCTTTTGACAAATATTTGGAAACAATATAATTATGAAAACCCAAGACTTCAAATCATTGGCAGGTCAGTACAAAAGTGAACTGCTTGACAATGTGCTCCCATTCTGGTTGGAAAAATCCCAGGACAAGGAATTCGGAGGTTATTTCTCCTGTCTGAACAGAGATGGAAGTGTCTATGACACTGACAAATTCATCTGGCTTCAGGGAAGGGAAGTCTGGATGTTCGCCATGCTCTACAATTCTTTTGAGAAACGTCCTGAGTGGCTCCAGGCAGCCATCCAGGGAGCGGAATTCCTAAAGAAATATGGTCACGACGGCAATTACGACTTCTATTTTTCCCTTACCCGTGAGGGAAAGCCTCTCGTTCAGCCCTACAACATTTTCTCCAACACATTCGCCTGCATGGCATTTGCTCAATTGGCAAAGGCAACCGGTAATCCGGAATATGCGGAAATAGCACGCAAGACATTCAACCGTATTCTTGAGCGTCGTTCCAATCCTAAGGGTCAGTGGCTCAAAGCATATCCGGGTACCCGTCCTATGAAGGATTTTGCCCTTCCCATGATAATATGCAACATGGCCCTCGAGGTTGAGGATATCATCAATGACCCGGCCCTCATCGAGAGAACCATCGACGAAAGCGTACACGAAATCGTGGATGTGTTCTGGCAGCCGGAACTCGGAGTAATCCTTGAGAATCTTGCTCCTGACGGAAGCATGATCGATTGTTTCGAAGGCCGCAAGGTCAATCCTGGACATGACCTCGAAGCAATGTGGTTCCTCATGAACATTGGCATTCGCAGAAATGACAAAGCCTTGATACAGAAGGCTGTGGAGATTTCTCTCAGCGTCATCGACTATGGCTGGGACAAAGAGTATGGCGGCATTTTCTATTTCATGGACCGCAAGGGCTATCCTACTCAGGAACTCGAATGGGACCAGAAACTCTGGTGGGTACATCTTGAATCCGCCATTGCGATGATCAAGGGATATCAGCTCACAGGAAACGAGAAATGTCTGGACTGGTTCCTAAAGCTGCACGACTACCTTTGGACTCATTTCAAGGATGCTGAATATCCTGAGTGGTACGGCTATCTCAACCGTAGGGGAGAGGTCCTCCTTCCTCTGAAGGGTGGTAAATGGAAGGGATGTTTCCATGTGCCACGTGCTCTATATCAGATATATATGATTCTTGAGGAATTATCTGAAAGAAATTAAAACTATATTTATTAACTTCATAAATTCATTCATTATGAAAAAATTAGCTTTATTTGTTTCGCTTGCAATCATGGCGATTGCCTGCACACAGAAGGAAATTGTTCCTGAGATTACATGTGAAGTGGACAAAGTCGCTGTTCCTGTCAATGGTACTCTTGATGAGGATATCTTTGTTTCATTCACTTCCAATGTACCATGGAAGGCTTCCATCAAAGAGAGTGTTGACTGGTGTAAAGTTTCTCCTGCAGAAGGAGAGGCTGGTGAGGGAAAGGTCAAACTCATCATTGCCGAGACCAAGGAACTTGATGCCAGAACTGCAACCTTGATTCTTTCTGCAAACACTGCTTTCAAGGAGATTGCCATCGTTCAGGGACAGGTCGATGCATTTGAACTTGCTGCCACCGAGGCAGAGGTAGGAGCTGAAGGCGCTTCAATTGAAATCAAGGCCATGACCAATGTTGACTGGACAGTAACCATCCCGTCTGATTGTGACTGGGTGAAACTTGCTGACAGCAAGGCTTACGGTGAGCAGGTCAAGACAGTTGTCGTTTCGGCTTACGAGGCACTTGACGAGGAGCGAGAAGTTACCCTCGCAATCAAAGCTGCCAACGGTGCTGAGGCTGAATTCTATATCCATCAGGTAAGTCCGACAAGCACCATTTGGTATCAGAATGTAACAGCTTATGCTGACTATACTTCAGGACCAAAGGTAAAGCTTGCACAATATGGTGATAAGCTCCTCCTTTTGAATGGTTCAAAAGTTCTTGTAATTGACCCACTTACAGGCCAAGAAGTTAGCAAGATAGATATCCCAGGCGGCCTTGAAATGCAGAGCTTGTGTGTTGATGAAGGAAATCATGTCCTGATTGCAACTGATGCAAATTATGGTGAAACCGTGAAGGTTTATCGTGTGGATGATATCAATAATCCTGTTCCTACAGAATATATCAGCTATGATGTAGCCAACTATTATGGTACAGATGCCGGAAACATCCGAGTTAAAGGTGACATTACCAAGGATGCCGTGATTACTGCCTGTGTTTCTGACGGTGCCGGTGGAGCTATGCTTGCCTGGAAGGTTGTTGCAGGTGAACTCAGTACTTGGTATTATTCTAACGTTCCTTATGCTGCAAGCCTTGTTGCATATTGCTGTGCAGTTCCTGTAGGCAAGACATTTGAGGATGGCTTCCTTTACATCGGTTATGCTGGTGATTACAACCTCTATTATCTTGCAAACTTTGTTGCTAACAGCACAGGAAATTCATGGGTAAATACTTACACTACAGGTAGTACATGGATGGAGAACTACAACTGTATCGCTACTGCTGACTGGAAAGGAAAGAAGTATGCTGCTATCGTGAAGGGATGTCATTTCAATTATGATGCAACAGATGTAGTGCTTTTGGACATCACCAATCCTGCGGAAGCGAAGGAAGTTTATGCAATAGATTGTGATGGAATGGTCAATAGGTCTGAGGACTGGGCAAATCTTGACTGGACTGATGCCGGAGCGCATTCGGATGTCCTCCTTGTTCCAACTGACGATGCCCTTCTGATCTACTATGTAGATGCAAACTTCAATCTAATCGGTTGCACCCAGTATAAATAATCATACTGCAATTCATGAAAAAGCCCGGCAATGCCGGGCTTTTTTTTGTAACCCGTCCGTAAAAAGGCCGATTTCTCGGACGAGTTGAGTTGGCTTATCTTCTCAATCCGGTGAAGTCGAAAAATGCTTCAGGTGAGCAGTTCAGCACCAGCTCTTCAGGGAAATTGCATTCTTCAAGAAGGGGAAGGGCATAGCGGTAGTCTGCGACGGAAAAAGAGATGTGTGCGTCTGAAGAAATGATTACCGGTACGTCGTATTTGCGGCATAATCTCAAGATTTCCAGATTGTTGGGACGTGCAGCGGCTTTATTCCTCTGCGGAATGAGGGAGGATGAATTGATTTCCAGCACGGTGGAGCTCTCGCGGGAGGCGAGTACTATAGGCTCGAAATGAAGCTCGGCTGTGCCGTCGCCTGGATGGCTGATGACATTCACCCATTTGTTGTGCATTACTTTGAGCAGTCCGTCTGTGTTCTGATCCTTGGTGCCGGGAGTCCAGCAAAGCTTATGGATGCCGGCAAGCCTGATGTCCATGAAAGCGTAATGGCGTTCGTCCAAGTCAATCGTTCCTTCTGAATCAAGAATGTTCAGCTCGCATCCCATCAATAACCTGACTCCGTACATTTCTCTCGGAATGATGCCGTAATTGCGGAAGTACATCGGGTCAACAGCTCCCGGGAGGGAAGGGGCGTGGTCCGTTATTCCGAAGTACTCGATTCCTTTGTCAGATGCCGCCTTCACCATTTCCTGCAGGGTGGAGTAGGCATGTCCTGAAGCTATTGTGTGATTGTGGATGTCTATCAGCGTTTTCATGAATTTCCGGCTCTTTGATTTGCGCGTGCAAAAATAGCAAATTTGTTTTATTTTTTGCATAACGGCTCTCGATGGCTCCAGCCATGGTAGCTCTGGGCTACAACCTTTTACGCCTTTGATTCAGAGTGAAATCAAACTCGAGACCTCCTTCAGGCGGGATGTATGCCGATATCTGACCGCCGTGGAACTGGACGGCGTTCCTTACCACTGAAAGTCCAAGGCCGCTGCCGACATCATCGCGATAATCGCTTCCTGTGGCGGCATCTATCCTGAAAAATCGCTCGAAGATGCGTTCAAGCATGGCCGGGTTCACACCCTTGCCACTATCCTTGTACATCACGCGAATCATTCCGTCTTCAGTTTTCTCCGAACGGACGGTTATCATTGTATCCTTGCCGGCATATTTGCAGCTGTTCTCCACAAGATTTCTGAATATCGCATAGACAAGGCTCGGACTGCCTGTGATCCTGCTGTCGTCATCGATCAGGTTGAACGCTTCCATTCCTCGCTCTTGAATCTTCGCTGAGAACTCATCCAGCACTCCGGAGAGAATATCCTTCAGGCATAGTTCCTCCACTTTGATAAGTTCAGGAGCCTCTTCAATCTTGGTAACGATGGAAATGTCCCTGAGTAGGTCAGAGAGCCTCAAGGACTGAAGATAGGCCCTTTGAATGAACAGTTTCTGCCTTTCGCCATCCAGGTCCTCGCAATCTACAAGGGCTTCAAGATAGCCCCTCATGCTGCTGACAGGAGTACGGAGCTCGTGGGCGATGTTATGTGTCATATCGTGTTTCATCCTCCGGTTTTCCTTCTTTTCATTCTCCACCTTTGCGAGGGCCTCTTCCAATTGTTTGTAGTTCTGGAGCATAGCCATGCCGATAGCTACTAACACTGCAAGCAGAAGCACAACGGAAATCAAAAGGTGAAAAGTGTTTGGCCGCAGGAAGTGCTTGATATCCAGCTCATAAGGAAGAGCTATCCTTATCATGCAGTCCTCGTAGGCTTTGGCGAGATAGCAGTATTCGCGCTGGTTGGTTTCGGATGTCCTTATTGCCCAGCCGCTCTTCCCGCTGCGGCACCCGATGATTTCAGGTCTGTCGCTGTGGTTGGGGCCAATGTCTTGTGTATCAGAGTCATATATGACATTCCCCTCGCCGGTCAGTATGGTCAGTCTTATTTCCTGGCCCTTTGGCAGCAATGAATAAATCTTCGGCCCGTCGATTGGCTCTCCATAAAAACTGATTGCCTGTTTTGCAAGGTCGGCGATGCCTTCCATCTTTGTTGTAAGGATGGATTTCTTGTAATTCTTTTCAATCCTGATTTCATATATTGAGGCCGCCAGGACAAATATCCCCATCACTGCACCCAGATATATGAGCAGCATCTGCTTGTATGAATATCTAAACTTTTTCATAATCATTGACTGGATATCAGACTGTATCCGAAGCCGTTACGACTTACAAGGAGTTCCTTATATGGACCGAGTTTGGTGCGGATATGGGCAATATGGACATCAATTGTGCGGTCAATCACATACGGAGCATCAACCCAGAGTTCCCTGATGAGGTCGCTGCGGCTGAAATAACTTCCCTGATTCCGTATCAGAAATGCCAGAATATCGAATTCTTTTCTGGAGAACAGAATTTCCTTGCCGTCAAGAAGGGCAGTACTGCTTTCAATATCAATGACTAACGGCCCGCATTCATATTTGGTAGGCATCGGTGGAACTGTCCTTTTGAGCACCGCCTTGACCCTCGCCAAAAGTTCCGCACGGGAGAAAGGCTTGGCGATATAGTCATCTCCTCCCGAACTGAACCCGCTCAGGACATCTTCTTCCGCGCTCCTTGCCGTTAGAAAGATAATAGGAACGTGAGAGCCTTCTTCCCTTATTTTTGAGGCCATTTCAAATCCTGACATCCCCGGAAGCATTACATCCAGAAGTATCAGGCTCGTGCTTTGAGTCAGCTTTTCAATACCTTGCTCGGCAGAGGAAGCCTCCACAGTCCTGTATCCTGCCCTTTCCAGATTGAAAGACAGAATCTCACGGATATCCCGTTCGTCTTCTACAATTAAAATTTCTTCCATAATGCAAAGATAATCAGTCTTATGTTAAAGAAGTGTTAAGCCCGTGTTAATTCTTTGTTAATTCATTGTACAGGCCCTTCCAAACTCTTTCAAGCAAGAAGATTTCGCCTCAAATTTGCCACCAAAATACAAAGTCAATAGCAATGATAGCACAGATTTTTACTCTTCTCGGAGCTCTTGCAATGTTTCTCTATGGAATGAACATGATGAGTTCCGGCATCCAGAAAGCCGCTGGAAACCGTCTCCGCTCCCTGCTTGGAGCAATGACGTCCAACCCGTTCAAAGGAGTTCTCACAGGTCTTGGAATCACAGCAATCATTCAGTCTTCAAGTGCCACTACAGTGCTGGTAGTCAGCTTTGTAAGTGCCGGACTGCTGACTCTTTCACAAGCAATCGGAGTCATCATGGGAGCCAATATCGGAACGACCGTCACTGCCTGGATTATCTCAATCCTCGGCTTCAAATTCGATATTGCCGTCCTGTCGATTCCTCTTTTCCTGTTCGGCTTCATCCTGATGCAGATGAAAAAGGACAAATACCATAACATAGGAGAATTCATAATTGGCTTTTCACTGCTTTTCCTCGGTCTGTCACTGATAAAATCGTCAGTCCCTGACTTGAAAACCACACCTGAAGTGCTTTCATTCATACGCAACTGGACGAGCTGGGGCTTTGGCAGCGTGCTGATTTTTGTTGTATTCGGAACTGTCCTGACCCTTGTCCTGCAATCTTCCAGCGCGACCATGGCCATAACCCTGATCATGCTGAATGAAGGATGGATTCCGTTCGAAATGGGTGCAGCAATGGTGCTTGGCGAAAATATTGGAACCACCATTACGGCAAATGTAGCGGCGGCAATGGGAAATGTCAATGCCCGGCGAACAGCATTGACGCATACCATATTCAACATTTTCGGCGTAATCTGGGCCCTGGCCCTGTTCCGCCCCTTCATTGCGCTTGACAAGGCAGTTGTCAGCTGGATAGGGGAGTTCAATCCGCTTGTGGGCCTTTCAATGTTCCATACCTTGTTCAATACCATCAACACCCTTTTGCTTGTCTGGTTCATACCTCAGCTTGAGAAACTGGTAGTCAAGGTTCTGCCCGACAGAAAGAAAAAAGGAGAGGATACTCATGAGCATATCCGTTACATTAGCGGTGGACCGGTTGCCACTCCGGAACTTGGAGCAACCATGGCTTTGATGGAAACATCCCATTTTGCTGCAATATCATCCAATGAGGTTCAGATTATCGAAGAAGCCCTGGAGAATCTCGGCAATGAGGATTTCGAAGAACACCGTGCACGACTTGTCAAGTATGAGGTGATATCGGACAATATTGAAAAGGAAGTCGCCTCATTCCTTGGCAGGCTCACTGAAGAAGAAATCAGCGTAAGCACATCCAAGTTGATAAAGGCCTTATACAGAATTAATTCTGAGCTTGAAAGCCTTGGAGACAGCGGAGAGTGCATCAGCCGTATTCTTTCCAGAATCAGGAGCCTCGGAGCACCGCTTTCACAGGAACGTAACCGGGGAATTTCACACATGCTTACAGCCTTGCGAAGTGCCTATCAGACCATGATAAGCAATCTGAATTCAATCAGTTCTTCAGGCGATGGCGCACGTTTCGATTTGAATCGTGCCATAGATGACGAAAAAGCAATAAATTGCCTGAGGGACCGCCTCCGTGACGAGGAGTTTTCAAGAATTGAGAGGCTCGACCTTACTGAAGAGGAATATGCATTCAGTACTCTCTATCTTGATGTTGTAGCGGAGCTCGAAAGGATGGGTGACTACATCATCAATATTTCCGAGGCACTTGACACTGCCACACGTTCATAACCTGAAACTCCCACGGTCACTGATTCGGATTCATAAAAAAAGCGGTAAACACCAAGGAGGCGTTTACCGCTTGAATTCTAAATATGCCTGTCCTTATTTGGCATTCTTGATTGCAGCCTGTGCAGCAGCAAGACGTGCAATCGGAACGCGGAATGGAGAGCATGAAACATAGTTGAGGCCAATCTCATAGCAGAACTCTACAGATGCAGGGTCACCACCGTGCTCACCGCAGATACCGCATTTGAGGTTGTTCCTTGTACCACGGCCCTCTTTTACAGCGTAGTCAACGAGTTTGCCGACTGACTTCCTGTCAAGAGTCTTGAATGGATCTGCATCGAGAATCTTGTTGCCGAGGTAGTCGCCCATGAAGGTTCCTACGTCGTCACGAGAGAATCCGAATGTCATCTGGGTGAGGTCGTTGGTACCGAATGAGAAGAACTCTGCAGTCTTGGCCATACGGTCAGCAGTGAGGGCTGCACGAGGAATCTCGATCATTGTACCGAACTTGTAGTCGATGCTGAAGCTGAATACAGACTCAACCTCTGCTTTGATCTTCTCGCAGATTGCTTTCTGGAAGCGGAGCTCACGCTCTGAAATGGTAACAGGAACCATAATTTCAGGAAGCGGGTTTAAGCCCTCTTTCTTAAGCTCAGCAGCTGCAGTGAAGATTGCACGGAACTGAGTCTCGGAAATCATAGGGTAGGTGATGTGCAGACGTACTCCGCGGTGACCCATCATAGGGTTGACCTCGTGGAGTGACTCACCACGTTTCTCAATCTCGCCTACAGAGATGTGAAGCTCCTCTGCAAGCTCCTCTTTCTTGATCTCGGTCTGAGGAACGAACTCATGGAGAGGTGGGTCGAGAAGACGGAAGGTGACAGGCTTGCCGTCCATAACCTTCAATGTACCTTTGACAGCAGCCTTGATGTATGGCTCAAGCTCGGCAAGAGCAGCCTTTCTTTCATCGTCGCTCTTTGCAAGAATCATCTTGCGGAGTTTTGAAAGCGGAGTCTCAGAGTTCTTTCCGTAGAACATGTGCTCAATACGGAACAGACCGATACCCTCAGCACCGAAGCTGATAGCGCGCTCTGCATCCTCAGGAGTATCTGCATTGGTGCGTACGCCGAGAGTGCGGAACTTGTCAACGATTTCCATGAATTTCACGAAACGAGGGTTGTCTGAAGCGTCCATTGTGTCGATTGCAACATCGTAAACGAGACCCTTTGCACCATTGAGTGAAAGAACGTCACCCTCATGATACTCCTTGTCAGAGCCTTTGAAGCGGATAACTTTCTCCTCGAGGTCAATCTTCATAGCCTCGCAACCTACGATACAGCATTTGCCCCATCCACGTGCAACGAGGGCAGCGTGTGAAGTCATACCACCTCTCTGAGTGAGGATACCTGCGCAGGCACGCATTCCTTCAACATCTTCAGGTGAAGTCTCCTCACGGACGAGGATAGTCTTGATACCCTTGGCATTAGCCTCCATGGCAGCCTCAGAAGTGAATACCACTGTTCCTACTGCACCACCCGGAGATGCTGGAAGACCCTGTGCAATTACGCTTGCCTTCTTCTCTGAAGCTGGGTCGAGGATAGGGTGGAGAATCTCGTCGAGCTGAGTAGGGGATACCCTCATTACAGCTGTCTTCTCATCAATCATTCCCTCCTCAAGCATGTCCATTGCCATGTTGAGTGCAGCGATACCTGTTCTCTTTCCGATACGGCACTGGAGCATCCAGAGTTTGCCGTCCTGGATTGTGAACTCGATGTCCTGCATGTCGTGGAAGTGTTCCTCGAGGTGGAGACGGATATCGTCAAGCTCCTTGTAAACCTCAGGCATTGCAGTCTCGAGAGACTCGAGGTGCTGGTTGTGAGGGTTCTTGGTTGCCTCGTTGAGCGGGTTAGGAGTACGGATACCTGCTACGACATCCTCTCCCTGTGCGTTGATGAGCCACTCTCCGTAGAACTTGTTGTCACCGTTTGCAGGGTTACGTGAGAAAGCAACACCTGTTGCAGAAGTATTGCCCATGTTGCCGAATACCATTGACTGAACGTTCACTGCTGTTCCCCAGTCATCCGGAATACCTTCGATCTTACGGTATGCGATAGCGCGTTTTCCGTTCCATGACTTGAACACGCCACCGATTGAGCCCCAGAGCTGAGCCTCTGCAGAATCAGGGAATTCAACGCCGAGAACTTCCTTAACTCTTACTTTGAACTTGTCACAGAGCTCTTTGAGCTCATCTGCAGTGATGTCTGTATCAGAAGCATAGCCTTTAGCCTCTTTGAGCTCCTCCATCATTCTGTCAAGCTGCTGGCGGATACCCTGACCGTCTGCCGGCTCGATGCCTTCTGCTTTCTCCATCACTACGTCTGAGTACATCATGATAAGACGACGGTAAGCATCATATACAAAGCGAGGGTTGTTGGTTCTGGCGATCATGCCAGGAATTGTTTCAGAGCAGAGACCGATGTTGAGAATTGTATCCATCATACCAGGCATTGAGCTTCTTGCACCTGAACGGCAGCTCACCAGGAGAGGGTTCTCCTTGTCACCAAATTTCATGCCCATGATATTCTCAGTCGCTGCAAGTGCTTCTGCAACTTCAGCCTTGAGAGCCTCAGTGTATCCGCCGCCAAGCTCGTAATACTCTGTACAGCACTCAGTTGTAATTGTGAAACCTGCAGGTACAGGGATGTTGAGCTTGCACATTTCGGCAAGGTTTGCACCTTTACCGCCAAGAAGTTCTCTCATGGCTCCATCGCCCTCAGCATTCTTGCCACCGAAACGATAGACCCTTTTTTTGTTATCTTCCATAAATCTTAGTATTTGTTAGTAAAAAGTAATATATAAGTTCTGATTATAAATGCAAGGAATCCGAATTGCTTCAGAAGCGCGGCGCAAATTTAGTATTTTTCTTTCTATTATTGAAATCTATCACAGCAATTTTTGTCCGACCTGAAGATAATAATACAGGAGTTTTATAATAACTTTTCCTACAGCAGTTTGCTGGCAATCTCCGAAAGCTCGCTCCGCTCTCCTTTCCTGAGATTGATGTGCTGGAATATCTTCTGTCCGGCCATCTTTTCTCCGAGGTGTGTAAGACCGTTTGACCATATATCCAGATATGGCTGGTCAATCTGGAAAATGTCTCCGGTAAACACCATCTTCGTTCCTTCGCCGGCTCTGGTGATGATGGTCTTTATTTCATGCGGAGTAAGGTTCTGGGCCTCATCCACGATGAAATAGACGTTCCCGAGGCTTCTGCCCCTGATGTAGGCTAGAGGGGAAATCACCAGTTTTCCTTCATTCAGCATTGCATCAATCTTTGAACTTTGCTTGCTTGTCGGCTTGAAGCAGTTCCTTATGACGTTGAGATTGTCCATCAAAGGCTGGATGAAAGGCGTCATCTTGCTCTTCTCATCTCCGGGCAGAAAGCCGATATCCTGATTCCCGAGGATGATTGTCGGTCTCGACAGGATGATCTGGTCATATTCCCCGGCCTGTTCCAGGGCCGCTGCAAGAGCTATGAGGGTCTTTCCGGTACCGGCTCCTCCTGTCAGCGAAACAAGTTTTGTGTTCTTGTTCAGACAGGCATCAAGAGCAAATTTCTGCTCGTCGTTGCGCGGCGCAATCCCGTAGGCATATTGTTTCTTGACAAGCACTATGGACTTCAGGTCAGAATCATATCGCGCACATACATTTCTGCTTCCGTCCGCCTGGTCCCATTTGAATTTGTACAACCTGTTGGCCAAAGGTTCCTTCGACGTCACGGATAGCCAATCAATCTTCCCGCTTCCATAGGCAAGTTCCTGAAGCGCTCCGGTGTTCTGGCATACAGTCTCAAGGATTTCGCTGCTGGATTCCTCCACGCGGCTTTCTTCAATCTTGTCTGTAAGATAGTCCTGAGCTTCCATTCCCACTGCCTTTGCCTTCATTCTCAGGTTCACGTCTTTTGTGACCAGAGCCGTGAAACGTCCGGGATTGTTATCCCTTACCCACATTGCCGTGGACAGGATTCTGTGGTCCTGGATGTCATCCGCGAAACATCCCTTGAGCTTTTCCGGGAAAGGATGGTTCAGTTCCACTTTTATCTGTCCGAGATTCTTCCCGATGGGAACCCCGTCCCTGCCGAAAGACCTTCCCAGGGAAAGCCTGTCGAGCTCTCTCATGAAGCCCCTTGCATTATAGCTCAGGGCGTCATTGCCTTTCTTGAATTTGTCAAGTTCCTCGATTACAGCTACCGGAATCACGAGGTCATTGTCCTGAAATCTGCGTATTGACCTGTAATCATGCAGGATGATGTTGGTGTCAAGAACGAAAATCTTCGGTTTCTTGCTCCCCGGGCCCTTGTCCGGAACATTTGCATAAATCTTATTCATACTGGTAACTTATTGATTATTAGTGTGAGGTATCAGTCTTCGCCTTCCGAGGCCTGTTCCATCAGTGACGAGAGGATTTCCACAAGGCCGGCCTTCCCTTCGGAAGTGAATTGAACTCCCGTGGTACCCGGAGCCGGATGTCCTACAGGGTAGTAGGCCACGTCCTGAAGCAGAAGCTGCGAGTCGAAATAATCAAAATTCTCATCTGATATTTCCAGTATCACTCCGGGGATTTCGCTGAATAGTATTCTTACAAGATCGCAGTCCTGATATGAGCTCATAACTCCGTCCCAATTGGTGACAAGGCCGTTTTGTGAAGAGAATGATTTCAGTGCGCTGGCAATTCCTCCGTCAGCTACCGTGACTCCGGATATTATGATTCCGTCCTCCACAAGCTCTCTTATAACTTCATAACAGTCAATGAAATAATCCGGATCGGATATGCCCGGTGCGACAGCACGTCCATCTCCTGTTTTTTCGGCAAGAACAGAGCCTCCAATCTTGAAGGCACATGTATCAAAAGGAATATAGACAATCCAGTCTGAACTGCATCCGGAGGCATTTTCCCCGCAGGCACGACCGCCGTTCAGATGAGGATGTCTGCTCTCATAAGGCGAGGCCTTGAAAAGGAATGAATCTTCGGAACTTTCCGTCTCCGATTCAGCGGCTTTCCTTTCCAGGGCGGCACTGACGACAAACCGGCTCTCGCCATTCACGGATGAACGGACCATATATTTACATATATCCACCCCAAGGTCATACAGATAGCCGGAAACACTCTCGACGCATCTGTAGAATCCGGCCATGTTTCCGACCGGGGCCGTGTCCCATATCCATTCCAGGGCGACACCGAGGTCACCGAGCCTGAAATGCCCGTCCATCCATATCATGTCAATCAGGGCAGAGGCTGCACGAAGGCATGAAAAATGCTCAGGAGAAGCCATATTGAACTGACGCTCAGCACCTTTAACCATGCACACGGCATCCATATATTCATGAATCTTTCCCCTGTCATAGCACACGGACCCAAGCGCAGGTTCGACACTCTCGTCCACAACATCCGGTACATCCGCTTCAACTGCGGCATCTTCGTCGATAAGAGCTATCGGGGGAACGTCAAGACTCACTCCGTCAATTACATATTGCGAATGGAGGATTGAACTGATATCCTGAGACAGTTTTTCCATTATTTTAATGTTTAGTCCGAAATATGAAATAGTCTGTAAATTTAATTAATTTTGCGCTCCAAACAAATCGAGGAGCCAATAATGCACAATAATTTTTCAGAAACAGCATATCAGGAAATGCTTCAGAAGCTTTTCCACCGATTCCCTTCATTTCAGAAAGCCGGCGCATCGGCATACAAGCCCGGGATAGCCAACATGGAATTCTTCGACCAGCTTGCCGGCCATCCGCATCGCGCATACAAGATCATCCATGTTGCCGGGACGAACGGAAAGGGTTCGGTTTCGAATATGCTCGCCAGTGTGCTCGGGGCTGCGGGGCTCAGGACCGGGCTTTATACCTCGCCTCATATCCTTGACTTCAGGGAGAGAATGAGGCTCATTTCCCCAGATGGCTCAATTGAATATGTATCAAAGGAATATGTCTGGGATTTCGTGCATAGGTGGGGAGAGACATTTGACCATCTGGACCTTTCCTTCTTTGAGATAACTACGATGATGGCCCTGTGCTGGTTTGCAGATATGAAGGTTGATGCGCTCGTGCTTGAAACCGGTCTGGGGGGCCGCCTGGACAGTACCAATATCGTGACCCCGGTATTGAGCGTGATTACAAACATCGGTCTTGACCATTGTGACCTTCTGGGCGGAACCCTTGAGGAAATAGCTTTTGAGAAAGCCGGAATCATCAAACCCGGAGTCCGGGTTGTGGTAGGGGAGAGTAATGACCTGACCGACCCTGTCTTTGAACGCAAAGTGCTCTATACCAATCTTCCTGAACCTATGTTCATGGGAGACAGATCCCGGATTATGTCCTTTCTGACCTTTGCTGACAAATCTGTTCCTCATCTTTGGGACAGACATGATGAAATCCTCAGGAAAATGGACCTTCAGGGAATTTATCAGAAAAAGAATCTGAGGACGGTCCTTGCTGCACTGGATACTCTCCGGATGGACGGAAATTTTGCAGGCTGCGATTTTTCAGATGAGAAAACGGCAGAGGCGATAATCCACACGGCCGAGAGGATGGACTTCCATGGGAGGTGGGAGAAACTTTCCGATTCCCCATACATCATCTGCGACATCGGGCACAATGAGCATGGACTGAAATACAATTTTGCACAGTTGAAATCAATGACTGACAGCGGTGAGTTTTCCGACCTAATAATCGTTTACGGGTCGGTTGCCGACAAGGACGTGGATGCCGTCATGCACCTTCTTCCGTCCGGGGCCCGCTATATTTTCACTAATGCCTCCACCACCCGTGCCCTTCCAGGTGAAAAGGTCCTTGAGAAATATCTTGCTTCATGCAAAAATGAAAACACCGCTCCGGGAGTCGCCGAGGTGGCTGAAAACGTTCCTGAAGCGGTGCTTAGGGCTTTGGACCTTTGTGAGTCGATTGTAGCGGAAAATCCTCATGCAAAGCCACTTATATATATTGGTGGCAGCACATACGTGGTTTCCGAAGCGGTGGAGTTTATCTCTCGTACTCAACTCTTGCGCGGACGTCAACAAGAGTCTCGACATATTTGATCACATTGTCCCTCATGGAATCGGCCTTATAGTCTGCGAGGGCTTTCCAATCCTCGAAGTCTGCAATCATTATTGCATCGTATGAGGTGGCAGAATCATCGCGGTTGATGCCCACTTCAATGTTTTTCAGGCCAGGAACCAGTCCCATGAGGGACTCGTACTTTTCCTTGACATCTTCACCAATCTCCTTCGGACTCTTGCCATCTGATGGCTTGAATTTCCACATAACCGTGTAACGTACCATAATTTATTAGTCTATAAGTGTTTTAATACATACTTGAACTGCTTTCGCGGCCAATTGTCTGCTAATTTAGAAAAATATTTGTTTCCTTCAAAGATTTGTTCACTTTTATGTGCTATTTTTGCATTTATGGAACGTGAAACCACACATATCAGTGACGACAACCGTCGTATTGCCCGCAACACTGTCATGCTTTACTGCAGGATGCTCCTGCTGCTTGTCATCGGGCTTTACACTTCCCGTGTAGTTCTCCGTCAGCTTGGCGTTGATGATTATGGAGTATATAATGTGGTGGGAGGAGTAGTAACCATGTTTACGGTCGTCACCGGATCCGTCACACAGGCAATCGTCCGTTTCCTGACTGTCGCTATCGGTAAGAAGGACAGTCTTCAGGTCAGGAAGGTTTTTTCAGCAAGCATAATAATTCAGATCATCCTTGCCGGAATCATAGTGCTGCTTGTTGAGACCGTCGGTCTGTGGTTCCTTCACACTTATATGAATATTCCTCCCGGAAGGATGCATGCAGCAGGGATTGTGCTTCAGTGCTCAACAGCGATTCTTGTCCTGAACATGCTTTCCATTCCTTACAACGCCTGTATTACGGCCCACGAAAATATGTCGGTATTTGCAGGAATCAGTGTGCTTGAAGGTGCTCTGAAGCTCTTGCTTGCGCTTCTGCTCAGCCTTTCCGCCTTTGACAAACTGGTCACTTATGCCGCTCTGATGGTTGCAGTTGCACTCATCATAAGAATTTGTTATGCTTCATATTGCAGAAGGCACTACAGCCATGTCGTCAGTTTTGAGCGTCCTGACAAAGCCCTTTTCAAGAATATGTTTTCGTTCTCAGGATGGAACTTTCTTGGAAGCGGAACTTATCTCGTCAACACCCACGGCATAAACCTTCTTTCAAACCTCTTTTTCGGCGTTGCCGTCAATGCTGCAAGAGGCGTCGCCGCCCAGGTGGAAAGCATTGTAAAACAATTCGTTTCCAATTTTCTCACGGCAATCAATCCCCAGATTACAAAATCTTATGCCTGCGGGGATTCCGAAAAGAGTTTCACCCTTGTGCTCAAGGGTTCCAAATTCACTTTCGGAGTAATCTGGTTTTGTACCCTTCCGGTTATATTTGAGGCTGAAACCATACTTGGATTATGGCTTGTGAATCCTCCGGAGGGTGCAGCCCTGTTCCTGCGGCTCACCCTCATCGGACTGCTTGCCGATATGTTTACTAATCCGCTCCTCACCTTGACTCTCGCAACAGGAAAAATCAGGTCCTACTATCTGATTACCAGCATAATATCTCTGATGGCCTTCCCATTGTCATGGATATTGTTCCGCATGGGATTCCCCGCATGGACCTCGTATCTTGTCTTTATCGTTGTTTATGTGGGTGTGGATGTCGCCAGAATCATAATCTGCAATCGCCTGTGTGGTTTCCCGGTGAAGAGTTTCATTTCTCTTGCCGGCTCTGCTGCCGCCGTTGCCGCCATTTCCTTATTTTTTGCTGCCGCAATATGGTACTCTCTTGATGCTGGTTGGATGCGTTTCGTACTGACAATTGCCGTCGGAACAGTTGCAAGCCTTGTTTTTTCATGGCTGTTGCTGCTTACCCCGGGTGAAAAATCATTCATTAAATCGAAATTGCCATGTCGTTGAAATCAAAGATGCTGATGATACTTGCTTCCCCTGCAGGGCGCATTCTTCCCGACAGACTGTATCTGAAGGTTAAGTACAGGCTGCTTATGGGGCACAGGCTGAATCTGGATTCGCCCAAGGCATTCACCGAACAGCTTCAATGGCTCAAGTTGAATGACCGGAATCCTCTGTATCACAGTCTTGTGGACAAGTTTCAGGTGAAGGAGTACGTCCGTCAGGCCATCGGGGACCAGTATGTCGTCCCTATCCTTGGAAAATGGGACAGGGCTGAGGATATCGACTGGGATGCCCTTCCAGATAAATTCGTGATAAAATGCACGCATGACAGCGGGAGCACCATCGTATGTCGTGACAGGTCATCCTTCGATTATGCGGATGCCTGCAGGAAGCTTTCAGAGGCCATGAAGCATGATTATTCCTGGAGGGACAGGGAATGGGCATACAGGGGATTGAAACCCAGGATTATAGCTGAGGAGTATCTCGGGGATGATGTTCCTGATTACAAGTTTTTCTGTTTTGGCGGCAAGCCTGAATTCATGTTTGTCGCTTCCGACAGGGGAGTGGAAGGCGAGGAAGTGAAATTCGATTTCTTCTCCATGGATGGGGAACATCTTCCTGTATTAAATGGCCATCCGAATGCTTCCAGACCTCCGGAACTGCCTTCAATGTTCGGCCGGATGGCAGAACTTGCTTCGAAATTGTCCGCAGGTATCCCTCATGTCAGAGTGGATTTCTATCAATGTTCGGACCGGATATATTTCGGTGAGTTCACTTTCTATCATTTTTCTGGACTGGTTCCTTTTTCTCCTCGGTCAACTGATTTCCTATTCGGCAGCTATCTTGACACAGACAAGGTCCGCAACGGAGGCTATATAATTGACTGATATGGATAAGATAATTATATATACCTGTATTACAGGAGGTTATGACTCATTACCCGAGCCTGTGACTGTTCCTGCAGATTTCCATTTTGTATGCTTTGCGTCTTCTCCGGAGAGTTTCAAAAGCACCTCATGGGAGTTGAGACCGCTTCCGTCATCGGCAAAGGGAGGGAATAAGCAGAAATCAAGATATCCGAAATTTCTTCCTCATGAGTTTTTCCCCGATTGCCGCTACAGCCTCTGGATGGATGCCAACATTCGTATCTCGGATGCTGCTTTTTTTGATATAATCAGGGACAAAGTCAGACAGGGAGTGCGATTCGCGGCCATCCGCCATCCTTTGCGGGATGACGTCTATCAGGAGGCGGAAGAATGTATCCGGATTGGCAGGGCTGCAGCGGAAGACATGAAAAAGGTCTGTTCCTTCCTTAAGTCAGAGGCTTATCCTGAACATTCCGGCATGACTGAAAACAATATCATACTCAGGGAACATAATGATCCTGAGGTGGTTGCATCGGATATCCAATGGAAGGAATTGTTTGACCGCTTCCCGTTCAGGGACCAGCTTCTATTCGGCTATTGTCTTAAAAGTCATGGCATAGAGCCTGAGTTTATTCTGGATGGAGGAACAAATTCGAGGAATTGTGGCTGTCTGGAATATCGTGTCCATCCTCGCAAAAGCTACAAAATCGTTCGTCTCGCAAAGGAGGCACTGTATCGTGCAAAAGCCGGAAATTTTCGCAGATGGCTCGCTCTTCAACCTGATTTTCAGCAACTTGCAATTGTTATCCCGGCGTACAGAAGTCTGTTCCTCAGGCAGACTCTGGAAAGCATTGCCAGCCAGACGGACCAAAGATTCAGAGTATATGTCGGAGATGATGCTTCACCGGAAGACTTGCGGAGCATCTGTGAAGAGTTCAAGGATAGGATTGACCTGAAATATAAGAGGTTTGACGAAAATCTTGGAAGTATCTCCCTCACTGCACAGTGGAAACGTTGCGTTGAACTTTCACATGAACCATGGGTATGGCTTTTCTCTGATGATGATATCATGGCCTCAGACTGTGTCCGTGCATTTCAGGCTGAGCCGAAAAGCGGTTGCAACCTGCTCAGATTCAATGTAAATGTAATAGACTCCGAGGGCAGGGTGACTGAAAGATGCAATTTCCCCGGAAGGCTTTCTGCCAGGAAATTTGCAACGGGGCGTTTCCGGGGGAATATCCGTTCATATGCTGTCGAATATGTATTCAGGAGATCGGCATTAGAGTCTTCGGGAGGATTTGTGGACTTCGACCTTGCATGGCACTCGGATGATGCGACCTGGATCAGGCTTTCCCGCAAGGGAGGAATCAGGACAATTTCTTCTGCAAGGGTATCCTGGAGGCGAAGCGGAAGCAATATCACCAGCCAGGTTTCCGCTGACATTGCAATCCGCAAACTGAATGCTTCGCTTGAATATTTCCTCTGGCTTAAGTCGCAGAAAATGAGAGGGATACACGGAAGGACGACATGGTTTGTCACATCTCTGTTCCATTTCAGAAACGCCATCGGACTGAAGGCGGTTTCCGATTTCATGAAGTTATATGCCCGGGAGTGGGGTGGAAGGCCGTGCCTTCTTTTTGAACGTGTTTATTTTGTATTGAAATCCAGGAAACGTAATGAAAATATTCATCTATCCGACTTATGATCCCAAGAGGGACAAAAGCGGAAATCTGTACATAGATTATTTCCGCAAGGCATTTGAGGCCTCCGGGCAGTTTGAAGTGTGCAATTCATTTCCACGTTCAGAAACTCTCGGACTGCTTCTGAATCTTCGTGCCAGGGTGTTTGTGCTGCATTGGGTTGACCTTATCCCGTCAAAACCTCTGGGATTTCTTCAGGTGCTGTTCTTTAAGGCCGGTGTCCTTGCTGCCCGTTTGCGTGGAGCTGAAATAGTCTGGGTCCTTCACAACAAGAATGCCCATGACGACAAGTCGTCCCGTCCTGCCCGGCTGATGGACTGGATGGCCCGAAGGGCGGATGCTGTACTTACACATTCCGAAGAGGGCTGCAGATTCTTCAGAACCAGGTATCCGGATTTGAAAATCCCGTGTATTTATATCCCGCACCCGGTATATGACAGCAGGATTGTGAAAGCCGGGCATGATGCTTTCGACTGGGATTACATTGTCTGGGGAACTGTCACGGCAAGAAAAAGAGTTCTTGAATTCGTTCGTTTTGTTGCATCCTGCAAGGAGCTGGAAGACAAGAAGATACTTATATGCGGAAGATGCCGTGACACTGCTCTCGACAACAGCATCAGGCAGGCTCTCCCGTCCAATGTCGTATATGAGAACAGGTTTCTCACTGATGCTGAACTTGAAGACAGGATTTCAAGGTCAAGGACAATTCTTTTCACCTATGAACCAGGTTCCGTCCTGAGCTCTGGAGCCCTGATTTATTCCCTGAATTTCCTTCGCCCGATCATCGGTCCCCGGGTAGGGAGTTTCATGGACATGGAGGGGATTGTTTCATGCTATGACACATTTGAGGATATTCCTTCTCTTGATTGTCCGACCGGTTTCCGTGAAAATATAGAAGAATATCTGTCCACCCAGAGTTGGGAGAACTTTCCTGTCAGATTTGCCAGGGAATTCCTGAGCGGAATCAGCGAGTGAAGCCTTTGGGAAGTCTGGAGGTGAAGGAGAGAGTCTTGCCGGTGTGCGGGTGGATGAAGGAGAGGGTGCGGGCATGAAGGGCAAGACGCCTGAGAGGGTTGGTACGGGCGCCGTATTTCTTGTCGCCGGCAACGGGGTGGCCAATCCACTGTGCATGAACGCGTATCTGGTTCTTGCGGCCTGTTTCGAGTTCGAATTCCACCAGGGTATAGTCCACGCCTTCAATCCTGCATTCCTGAAGCTTGCGGCAGTGGCTTGAAGCGAACTTCCATCCATCCGCCTCAAGGTCCTCCGGCCTAAGACGGGTATCGGTACCCATGCAGCTGACAATCATGGACTTGGGATTATCCCTAAGCCAGGTCTCAATCCAGCCTTCTTCGCTCTCAATCCCGCCCTCCAGAAGGGCGACATACTTTCTTTCAAGCACAGTTTCGTTCCAGTTCTGCTGGAGCATTTCCTTTGTCCGGCTATCCTTGGCGAAAAGCAGAAGCCCCGAGGTCTCGCGGTCAAGGCGATGCACAATGAAGATTCTGCCACCGGACTGCGACCTGACATAGTCAGTCAGAATGGAATATGCGGTGGTTTCACCGTCACCTCCGGTGGACATGCTGAGCAAGCCGGCGGGCTTGTCCACAACAATGACCCACTGGTCCTCATATACAATCGGAAGTCTGTCCGATGAATGCTTTCTGAAATTCTTCGCCATTTCCTCAAAAATCTCCGCAAAGCTAACACAAAAATCAGTATCTTTGCGTTTTTGCACCATATAACTTATGCAAGATACGATATTCGATCCGCTACGCAAGAAAGAGGTTGCGCTGACGCCGGAAGAAAGAGTGCGCCAGTGGTTCATCGGCGTGATGTCAGGTGTGATGGGAGTACCCCGGCACATGATGATGAGCGAGGCATCCTTCCGCTATGGAGGAAAGAAATACCGTGCGGACATCGTGGTCTGGAACAGGGACGCCTCACCCCTTGCAGTCGTGGAATGCAAAAGACCTGACATAAGTCTTGACCGACCTGTCCTGGAGCAGGCACTGCGATATAATATAGTTCTGAACGTATCCTATATAATAATCACGAATGGACTCAAAACCTATGCTTTTCACAGGACCGAAACAGGCTTTGAGATGATGCAGAACCTTCCCTTGTGGGAAAACATGGCCGGAAACGGCCCGGATGAACCTTCCAAATAAGAAACTATGTCACAGATAATCAACAACGGATTTCTTGATCACAAAATATTTCAGATAGTCTCGGAAACTGCTGCACAAATGGGTGTAAGGGCCTTTGTTATAGGAGGTTATGTCAGAGACTGCTTTCTTGGCCGCCCGAGCAAGGACATCGACATCGTCGTTGAAGGCAGCGGAACTGCCCTTGCGGAAGCCGTGGGAGAAAAAGTCCGCAGCCATGTGTCAGTATTCAAGAATTTCGGCACTGCCATGCTCAAATTCCAGGGCATAGAAATCGAGTTTGTCGGAGCGAGAAAGGAGTCGTACCGGAGAGATTCACGCAAGCCGATTGTGGAAGACGGAACCCTTGAGGACGACCAGCTCAGAAGGGATTTCACCATCAATGCCATGGCCTTCAGCCTTCAGAAGGAGGATTTCGGAGCCCTGGTGGACCCGTTCGGAGGCATACGCGACCTTGCAGCCGGGATTATCCGGACACCTCTGGACCCTGACACGACATATAGCGACGACCCTCTGCGCATGGTCAGGGCAATCCGCTTTGCAACCAAGCTTACGACTGATAATCAGACATTTACCATTGTTCCCGAATCTCTGGAATCAATTCGCCGGAACCGCGAAAGAATGGAGATACTTTCCAAGGAAAGAATCGTGGAAGAGCTGAACAAGATTCTTGTGACAGACAAGCCTTCCATCGGATTCCGCCTTCTTGACCAGACCGGGCTTCTGGACTATGTCCTGCCGCAGCTTGAAAAACTAAAAGGAGTGGAGACCGTAGAAGGGAAGGGGCATAAGGAGAACTTTTCCCACACGCTTGAGGTCCTCGACAATGTTGCATCTGCCGAGAAAAAAGCGATAGCGGAAGGCCTTCTGAAGGATAGTGTTTTTGAAGATGGGGTTGAGACTGAGAAGATACGTACGGAGCCGAATGTCTGGCTAAGGTGGGCGGCCCTGCTGCATGATATTGCAAAGCCTGCGACAAAGAAATATGATCCGGTGCTCGGGTGGACTTTCCATGGCCATGAAGTTGTCGGTGCCCGCTGGATTCCGAAGATTTTCCAGAGCCTGAAAATGCCTCTGAACGAGAAAATGAAATATGTCCAGAAACTTGTCGGTCTACATCTTCGTCCCATCGCCCTTGTAACTGATGAAGTTACGGATTCTGCCGTGCGCCGTCTGCTTTTCGATGCCGGCAATGACATTGATGACCTGATGCTTCTGTGCAGCGCGGACATCACCTCGAAGAATCCGCGCAAGGTAGCCCGCCTGAAAGCAAATTTCGATCTGGTAAAGACAAAACTCGTTGAGGTAGAGGCCAAGGATGCAATCCGCAACTTCAAGAATCCGATTACAGGTGACTATGTGATGACTCTGTTCGGAATCGAACCATGCAATACTATCGGAGTACTCAAGGAGGCCGTCAAGAATGCAATACTCGACGGCGAAATAGAGAACAGTTTCGAAGCGGCAGACAAATATATGAGGCAGATGGCCTCCGGAATGGGACTTACCCCGGTTGTAAAGGAATGATGGGACTCATTGACAGATATATCGACTATGTGGAGAATGTCAGACGGTATTCTCCCCGTACGGTTGCCATATATTCAGAGGTCCTTGCCGATTATGCGAATATGATTGCGGCTGATAGCGAAAAAGATGGCACGGACGGCTTGCAGTCCGTCTCGGACGAAGAACTTGTTTCAAGCCTTAATCCTTCTGAATTAAGAAGTTATCAAGTGCATCTTCTGGATTCAAAAGGACTTTCGCCAAAGACTGTTAACCTTCATATATCTGTTATGAGCGGCTTTTGTCAGTGGCTTCTCAAAGCCGGATTGCTGAATTCCAATCCGGTGAAACTGATTCCCCGGCCAAAGATTGCAAAACGACTTCCCGTATTCTATAAAAAGGACTCGATTCAGCACTATTTCGACTCCACTGCCGTCTGGACCTCGCAGGAGATGCTTGATGCCTTCGTGCAATGTCCCGACACCAATAATGGAAAGGAATTATATACCCACAGGCTTGACAGACTTATAATTTCCATGCTATTCGGGCTTGGAATCCGCCGTGCTGAGCTGATATCGATGAATATCGGAGACGTGGATTTTAGCAGAAAAGTTGCAAAAGTGCATGGAAAAGGTGATAAAATGAGAGAAATTCCTCTTATTGTTTCACTTTGTGAAGAAATATTGCTATATTTGAAAGCAGTTGAGCGGATGATGGGAGGGCAGAGATCTTTGAATGAACCGCTGCTTGTCACTTACACGGGAAAACGTCTGTATCCTGTATATGTGGACAAGGCCGTGAAGTCGCAGCTGGAGGGTGCTGAAGGTGTTACGGGACGAAAATCCCCGCACGTGCTGAGGCATTCGCTTGCAACCGAACTTCTGGATGAAGGCGCAGACCTGAACTCGATCAAGGAGCTTCTCGGTCACGCGTCCCTGGCGGCAACTCAGGTCTATACCCACAACACAATCGCAAAACTCAAGACTATATATCAATCCGCCCATCCAAGGGCAAAAAACGGAGGTAAACATGGAGATTAGAGTACAATCCATCAAGTTCGATGCAGATCAGAAGCTTTTGGACTTTGTAGAGAAGAAGCTGGCAAGGCTCGAGAAGTTCTACGATGAGATTACAGGAGTGGATGTGGCACTTTCATTGCTTCCTGACCATAACAACAAGAACGTAAAAGTTCAGGTAAACATCCCTGGCAATACGATTGTGGTCGAGAAGAATGCAAAGACCTTCGAAGATGCAGTCGTCGACTGTGCAGACATTCTTAAAGACAAACTCGTGAGAGTCAAGGAAAAAAGAGCATAAATACATTGATGCACGTTGCTGGCGGCCTGTTCGGCCGCCATTTTTTTTGGCTTGGGCCGAAAATTTTTTATCTTTGTAGGTTTCGTAACTTTAGCGGATTGACATGGCGAAAGGAAGTATAGACATAGATTCTCAATGCCGGGAAATACTGGCACAAGTCAGAGCGGGCCAATTCAAGCCCGTGTACCTGCTGATGGGGGAGGAACCATACTACGTTGATATGGTATGCGGGGCAATCATTGACAATTGTCTGGATGAGAGTGAGAGGGATTTCAATCAGACGATATGCTATGGAGCAGATGTGAATGCCGATGCAGTCATCACGGCTGCAAGGCGTTATCCCATGTTTGCGGAACGTCAGCTGGTTGTCGTAAAGGAGGCCCAGATGATGAAGTCGCTTGAAGAGTTGTCGGTCTATTGTTCAAAACCGCTTGAGTCAACCGTCCTGGTGATTGCCATGCACGGGGCTTCTGCAGACAAACGCAAGGCTCTTTACAAAACGGTTTCGAAAATAGGCGTGGTGGTTGATTCGCCAAAACTCCGTGACTATGAAATGCCGAGATGGATAGATCGTTTCTTCTCCGGAAAGGGCATGAAAATCAATCCGGATGCGGCTGCCCTGCTTGCTGAGTCTGCCGGAACTGACCTTGCCAAGATTTCAATCGAGACTGAAAAGATGCTGAAGAATCTGCCGGAAGGAACGACGACCGTAACTGTTTCAGACATAGAGCAGAACGTCGGCATAAGCCGTGAATTCAGCATATTCGAGCTTACGAAGGAGCTGTCGGCAAAAAATACGGCAAAGGCCTTGAGAATCGCGTCATACATAGGTTCATCGGCAAAATTTGCGATGCCAATGGCTGTGAGCGCACTTTATACTCATTTCTATCGTATTCTGAAATATGCAGCCCTGCTTTCCACAGAGCCTCGCCCTTCAAATGAGCAGAAATCAAGGGTACTCTCCGGGGTGAACCCGTATTTCTACAGCGAATACGACACGGCAGTCAGAAATTATCCGCTGCGAAAATGCATGAGCATAATATCCCTTCTGAAAGACTATGATTTCAAGGGGAAGGGAGGCAACACCGGTGAAGCGACACCAGCTGAACTTATGGTGGAACTCACTGCAAAGATATTGTATATGTAAATTATTTATCATCAATATTATGGGAATTATTCAATGTACCAATGTGTCAAAGAGCTTTGGAGAAAAAGTGGCTCTTGACAATGTGTCGGTGGACATTCCGGAGGGCAAGATCTTCGGACTGCTTGGCCCTAACGGAGCCGGCAAGACGACGCTTATCAGAATCATCAACAGGATAACGATACCCAATTCAGGAAGCATCTTGTTCAAGGGAAAACCAATAACCCAGGACGATGTCGAGAAAATCGGATATCTCCCTGAGGAGAGGGGACTGTACCGCAAGATGAAAGTCGGTGAGCAGGCCATGTATTTTGCTCAGCTCAAGGGCATGAGCCAGAGAGAGGCTATGGTAGAGCTCAAGAAATGGTTTGTTAAGTTCGGCATCGAAAGCTGGTGGAACAAAAAGGTTGAGGAGCTTTCCAAGGGTATGGCCCAGAAGGTCCAGTTCATCACTACGGTGGTGCACAAGCCTTCACTTCTCATTCTTGATGAGCCGTTCTCCGGTTTTGACCCTGTCAATGCACAGATAATCAGGGAAGAAATCCTCCGTCTGAGGGATGAAGGAGCTACAATCATCCTTTCCACCCACAATATGGAATCGGTTGAGGAACTATGTGACAACATTGCCCTGATCAACAAATCCCATGTCGTCATTACCGGCGGTGTCAATGAAATCAGGCACAAATACGGCAATAACAATGTGGAATTGATATATACCTCACAGGAGGCACTTCCTGCAGAGGAAGGCCTCTATTCAATCCTGTCCGATGAGGATGACATGGGAAGACATACCTGTGTCCTTTCCATTGCCGAAGGCAGGAATACCAATGAAGTTCTTGCCGGGCTTCTCAATAAGGACATCAGCATCAATTCATTCAAGGAACTCGTTCCGAGAATGAATGATATTTTCATCAAACTTGTAACAGAGGAGAAATAAGCCATGAAATTCAGAAATATCAAAACAATTATTGCACGCGAATATTCAACCCGCGTAAAGAAGAAATCCTTCCTTCTGGTAACCTTCCTCGGTCCTATTTTCTTCGCTGCGATTTGCATCCTTCCAAGTGTCATCATGTTCATGACCGAGGATAAGGGCAAGAGTGTCGGAGTCATCGACCAGTCCGGCATCGTCATGCCTAAAATGGTGGATAACAGCTCCTTCACCTTCGTCGATTATTCCACGGAATCTGTCGAGAACATGAAGAACAGGCTTGACGAGTTAGGCCTTGACGCACTTGTCGCAGTTTCGGAACTGGATACTCAGGCAAGGACAGTATATGTGACTTCATACTCGAACAAGCCTTTGAGCATGGACCTCAAGGAGGCCATCCAGAGCAGGGTTGACAATGCCGTTGAAGACTACAGGCTCAGCCTTTACGATATCTCCGACCTGAAGCAGATAATGAAGGACGTGAAGTCCAATGTCATCATCACCTCTTATACGATGGATGATTCAACCGGAGAGGAAAAGATTTCATCTTCAGAGGTTTATATGTTTATCTCAATGATTCTTTCCATCATTATATACATGTTCATCGCGATGTTCTCCGGAATGGTCATGCAGAGTGTCATCGAAGAGAAGTCAAGCAGGGTTGTCGAGGTGCTCGTATCCTCGGTGAAGGCAACCGAACTGATGTTCGGAAAAATCATTGGTGTTGCATGCGTGGCCTTGACCCAGTTCTTCCTCTGGATTGTCCTGACTGTCGTTATTGTGAGCGGAGTTTCTGCTTTTGTAGGCATTGACTCAATTCTTTCGACTTCAACCGCTGCACAGACTGAGCAGATGACAATGATGATGGAGGGAATGGGAGTGGATGCCGATGCTGCCATGGATGCTGCCGGAATGACAATGCCTGAGATGACGGAAATGGTTGACAGTGAGATGGGGGCAGTCCTTTCCACCCTCAGGGACCTCAATTATGTCCAGCTCATCATTTCGTTCGTAATTTATTTCTTCCTCGGCTACCTTCTCTATGCTTCTTTCTTTGCTGCAATCGGATCTGCCGTGGAGAATGAGGCTGATACCCAGCAACTTCAGATTCCGGTAACAATCCCTCTGATGCTTGCGTTTTTCATCGCTCTCTATGCCTTCAAGTCACCTGACAGTGCTGTCGTGTTCTGGGGGTCGATGATTCCTTTCACATCACCGATTGTTATGCTTGCAAGGATTCCATTCGGTGTTGCAACATGGGAGATTGTGGTTTCAATGGTGCTTCTTGTTGCTACATTTGCTCTTTGCGCATGGGCTTCCGCAAAAATCTATAAGATCGGTATCCTCATGTTCGGTAAGAAGACTTCATTTAAGGATTTGTGGAAATGGTTGAAACAGAAATAATTATGAAAAGTTCAACTCTGAGGCTTGCAGCAGTTTCCCTGCTGCTGGCCGTTTTCTCCTTCAGCGCTTCTGCTCAGAGCGGGAAACACAGCTGGAAGGCACATGACCTCGACGGTTCGCGCACTGGAGTGACATGCACAGCCAATCGTCAGATAGCCGATGCTCTCGGCAGTTTCAATGGCAGCACTTACGTTGCTCCAAACGGGAAAAAGTTCTGCAAAAATTCAGCTACGGCTGCCGTTGCAAGGGAAGTTATTTCAGTCCAGCCGGCTATGTCAAGAGTCAGGGAGGTCATCGGATATGCTCCGAAGCCCATTTACGTAGGTTATCCGGAAAGTCCGCTTTCCAATCTTTTCATTGATGTCATAATGGCCTCAGTTCAGAAGGCCTCAGGGAGGAAGGTTGACATCGGTGTCGGCAATTTCGGAGGAATCCGTCTTGGAGAACTCAGCGGAAATATCCTTTTGGACGACCTTCTTTCAATGTTCCCGTTCAAGAATCAGATTGTATATGTAGGGCACACGGGAGCTTACATAAGGCAGTTGATTGAGACGATGGCAAGTACAAAATTCCAGCCACTTGGCGGAGTCGAGATTGAAGTTGTGGACGGCAAGGTTGTGAAGGCTCTCATCGGAGGCGAACCTATTGACGATGACAAGGTCTATGGCATGGCTACAATCAGCTTCCTCCTTAACGGTGGCGACATGCTTTATCTCGGACAGGAAGCAATCGACCTTCAGATTTATGACATTGACATTATCGATATCATGCTCGACTATGTCCGCAGCCACACCAAGGCAGGAGAGGAAATCACATATTCAACTGATTCAAGGGTAATTATCAAATGATGAAAAGATTATTTCTAATTCTACTTCTTGCGGCCTCTGCAATGAGCCTTGATGCCCGCAAGCTTACGATACTGCATATGAACGATACGCACAGCCATATTGAGCCGGAACGCACCGGCTCCCGTAAAGGGCATGGAGGCGTGATCGAGCAGGCTGCGGTAATAGACAGTGTAAGAGCAGCTGAAGGGAAACGCAACGTCCTTCTGCTTCATGGCGGAGATTTCAGCCAGGGTACCTCATACTTTTCGGAACTTCACGGAGATTTGGAAATCTCAGTTCTCAATGCAATGGGATTCGACTGCGTCTGTCTCGGAAACCATGAGTTCGATAATGGAACTCAGGAGCTCTGCCGCAGACTTTCTTCCCTCAAAATCCCTGTTGTATGCTCCAATTATAATTTCAAGTCCAACGAGCTTGGAAACAAGGTGAAACCATATATCGTTGTCCGGAAGGCCGGCTTGAAAATCGGCTTTGTAGGCGTCCTGACCGACCTTACCTATGTCGTGGACAGAAGTGTCGCAGACACCTTCACCTACCTGGATCCGGCGGAATCGGCTTCCCGTAATGCTTCAATCCTGAGGAATGAACACAAATGCGATCTCGTTATCTGTCTGAGTCACTGCGGATGGGAGGAAGATGTAGCAAATGCACCAAGGATGCATGACGTGGATGTCATCGTGGGAGGCCATTCGCACACTTTCATTGATGAGCCGGCAGTAATAAAAGGTGCTGATGGCCGGGATATCATTATCGTACAGGACGGAAAATACGGCCTTGAACTTGGGCAGCTTGACATAGAATTGTAACACTGATAATTTAATTTCCATGAAACGTTTGTTTTCTGCTTTTGCGCTCATCCTCCTTTCGCTTTGCCTTTCAGCACAATGAATTTTCTCGAGATATTGATAATTGCCGTTGGCGTTTCGATGGATGCTTTCGCTGTGTCTATTTGTAAAGGATTGTCAGTTAGAGAGATAAATTGGAAGCAGGCTCTTTGTGTCGCTCTTTGGTTTGGTGGCTTTCAGGCATTGATGCCGGTAGCCGGATACTATCTCGGCGTCGGCTTTGCTGATATTGTTTCTGCCGTTGACCATTGGATTGCCTTCATGCTTCTGACAATCATCGGCGGAAATATGGTAAAGGAATCTTTTTCAAAAGAAGCTCTAAGGGTTGATGCCGATTTTTCTGCCAGGACCATGTTCGCCATGGCTGTTGCAACAAGCAT
>CALZOR010000015.1 GCA_945827785.1 uncultured Bacteroidales bacterium
CCTCTGTTGCACGATTAGCAAGAATAAAACGGGCCCAAGCTTCATTGTATTCATCAAAGCGTAAACATTTAAGATCGTTTATTTCAGCTTCATCCAATGCAAACTCATTTAATGTAATCTCTCCTCCAAAAGTCTCAACCTTGAATCGTGCCATTTCAATGGCTTGCTCTTTTTCTGAGGACAAATAAAAAGCACGACCAAAGTCTTTTGCCGGTCTGGACTTTGAAAGGTCAATCTGTGTCACACGCATATTTGAACCGTGGTATAGTATCATATCAATCCACCTCCCATTCTGTGGCAATAGGTTGCGAGCCCTTCAACCTGGTCTTTAAATGTCAATGTATGCAGGACATTATAGTGCTGTTCTGCATATTCAATTCCTCCATACTGGCTTATGTATTTATAAGCCTGTAGAAAAGTCAAACTGAAATGTTGCGCAAACAGTTTGATTAACATTATGATATATTCAATCTTTGCGGAGTTCATAATATCAATGGATTAGGATACTCAACATCTCGAACCTTCGCAAAAATACTGTTAATTGCTGATTAACACAAATATTTCAGGCCGAATGTCGCCATTTCCTTTCCTTTGCGGTAAAGGTATAGTTGCGGTCCGGATTCAATTGTAAACAGGGTTTTACAGTCTGGAAATTCCTATTTAGTTTCTCGTATTAAAAAGAAAAAGGCATTCAGTAGGGGCTGAATACCTAATTCCTTTTCCAAATATAGCCATTCGGCTAATCCTTTATCATGTCGCAAATATACAGACTTTTTTGATTTTCGGGTTGGTGTCTCTGGAGCAATCACTTCAGAACAAACCTCCGGATGGCCTCGTGCCTTTCTTCGTTCTGGGCGAGGACATTCGGTTTGAAGCGGGATGCATCCTGCTTGGTCTGCTCAAGGATGTACTCCTTGAACTTGCTGAATGAATTGCTCTCCAGACGGTAAGTGACAGGGTCGTGAAGGCGGAAACTGTCGCGTTTTGCCTTGTATTCGATGTTGGCTTTCTTGATGTTCTCATCTACAAGGGCTGTGAAAGCTTCTGCCTGGGTCTGGTCCACGGTACCGTCCTCGAATTCGTAATAGAAATCGTAACGGCTTTCAGGAAGGTTGGCGTAGCCGGTGAAATAATTGAGTTTCAGACCTGTGGCCTCTGAAGCGGCATTGACGGCATTGATGAACTGTCCCTCGTAGAGTTTCTCTCCTGTGATGGTGACGATGCCGTTGACTTTCTGGACCATATGGATGCGCGGAGTGTTTCCGAAAGGAGAGGCCGCCTGGACAATGTCGTTCATGTTGTAGCGGTAAAGTCCGCTGAATGTTGTCACGAACGGACAGTACTGCTCGCCTTCAACAAGTTCGTCAAGTTGGTAGAACCTTGCGTCAGGATCCTCGAACTCGTCGGCCTTCTTGAATTCATAGTAGTGGAAATGAGGGAAAAGAGTTGTCTCGATGCTGTCGTCCAGCACAAGTCCGGCACGGCATTCTGATGAGAAGTAGGCAAACTCCTGATGCAGCATACCTTCAGGGAAGCATCCCTCCAACTTGTCAAGATAGATTCTCGTGTTTCCGCATTTCCAGGTGGTGAGAAGCTGGAGATTCGGCCAGAAGTGCTTCGGAAGTACCTGGCCGTGGAGCCTTTTCAATTCACGGAGTTCCTCTGCGCGCTCCGGATTCGGTTTGAGGTAAGGCACGCAGGCCTCCCTGATGTCCTGAGGGACATCGACCTTGTCGGTAATCGTTCCGTTTTCGATATCCTTCACATATTCATCAAACCAGAAATCCACGTTTTTCTGCATCTCGACCATCGTGGATGGATTGGCTGTCACGCAGAGAGTGGTGTTCCTCTCGATTCCCATACGCATTATCACATAGTTTCTTGCGGTGTAGTCCTCGATGTTGAACACCTCTGATGGGGAGACATAGAGTTTCTTGACAAAGCCCGGACAGTTCTTTTGGGTGAATCCGGAAACCGAACCATATATGGTACCGTCAGGGGTGTAGCCTTTAATCTGCTTGCCCACGATGGAAACGATGTAGCCCTGGTAGGTTTTTGGTCTGTTCTTGATGAAATTGAACAGCCATACCTTGTTCATTTTTCCATATATATTGGTCAGGTAGGCCTCGGAAATAGGGATCCATTTCGGCTCTCCCGTCGAACCGGAAGTGGTCGCATAGAGCACCGGACGGCCCTTGAAAAGCACATCCGACTGTCCATCTTTCATTTTGTTGACATACGGGCGGAAGTCCTCATACTCAGAAGGTTTCACACACTGTTGATAGCGGCTGAACAATTCATCGGCAGTTTTCGCCTCAAGAATGTAACTGAAGCGGTGTTCCTTGCCATAGACCGTGTCCTTTCCGTAATTGAGGATGTCTCTGAGGCATTTCTCCTGTGATTTGCGTGGATTACGACTTGCTTTCTTGAGTTTGAGGTATTGGATTCCTCCAGCTGTACCAAGGAGGAAGTTCGGCACGAATGCCGAGTGTTTGTCTTGATTAATTTTCATCGGTTTAGATCTTAATGGGGTGCAAAGGTAACATTTTTTTTGCATAACCCATTGAAAATAAAAAATTTAATCGTATATTTGCAGCCCGCAAAAATGGATTGCGGACGATAAGTTATTTATAATCAATTAATTAAACAAACCAATGCCTGGATTAATTGGAAAGAAAATCGGAATGACTTCCGTTTTCGGTGCTGATGGAAAGAATATTCCATGCACCGTTATTGAGGCTGGTCCATGTGTAGTTACGCAGATTCGTACAGTTGAAAAGGACGGTTACGCCGCTGTACAGCTTGCCTATGACGAAATGTCTGAAAAGCATGCCAGCAAGGCTCTTAAGGGCCATTTTGAAAAGGCAGGAACCACACCTAAGCGCAAGCTTGTCGAGTTCAAGAACTTCGACACCGACAGCGTTAAGCTTGGCGATGTGATCACAATCAACGATCTCGCTCTTGACCTCGGAGAGGGCAAGACTGACTATCTTGACGTTGTGGGAACATCAAAAGGTAAAGGTTTCCAGGGCGTTGTCAAACGTCACGGTTTTGCCGGAGTAGGCGGTACGACCCACGGTCAGCACAACCGTCTGCGTCACCCTGGTTCACTCGGTGCATCATCTTGGCCTTCACGCGTATTCCGTGGAATGCGTATGGCAGGTCACATGGGTAACGAGCGTGTCAAGGTTACCAACCTCGAGGTTATCAAACTCATCCCTGAGAACAACCTCATCGTATTGAAGGGCTCTGTACCTGGAGCCAAAGGTTCTTATGTAATTGTGGAGGACTAAAGTATGGAATTGTCTGTTTACAAAATTGACGGATCAGAGTCCGGAAAGAAGGTAGTCCTCAACGAGGAAATCTTCGGCATTACGCCAAATGACCACGCCATCTACCTCGACGTTAAGCAGTACCTTGCAAACCAGCGTCAGGGAACAGCGAAGACCAAAGACCGCAGCGAGGTTTCTTACAGCACTAAGAAGCTTATCCGCCAGAAAGGTTCAGGCGGTGCGCGTCACGGCTCTCTCAAGGCAGGTATCTATGTTGGTGGTGGAAACGTTTTCGGTCCTAAACCACGCGATTACCGCCACAAACTCAACAAGAAGCTCAAACAGCTTGCAAGATTCTCAGCTCTTTCTTACAAGGCTCAGGAGAACGCAATCGTAATGGTTGAGCCATTCGCAATGGAAGCTCCTAAGACAAAAGAGTTCCTCCAGATTCTCGCCAACATCAAGGCTGGATCAAGAAAGGTTCTTTTCGTGCTTCCTGAGAATTCTTCAAATATTTACCTTTCGTCACGCAACCTTCCTGAGGTTAAGGTTATCACCGTGGACGAGCTCAACACCTACACCATCATGAACTCAAATTCAATGGTACTTGTTGACGGCGTTCAGGAGATCCTCGCTTCAAGAATCAAATAATTGACGAAGAAAACCGAAAGAGAAATGGGAATTATAATTAAGCCGATAGTAACTGAAAAAATGACGGTTCAGGGCGAAAAGTTGAACCGTTACGGTTTTATTGTTGACCGCGATGCCAACAAGCTTCAGATCAAAGCAGCGGTAGAGCAGGCTTACAATGTGACAGTTGCTGATGTCAACACCAACAACTACCACGGCAAGAGAAAATCTCGCTACACCAAAGCCGGCATGCTCAATGGACGTACAAATCACTACAAGAAAGCTTATGTTACTCTTGCTGGTGAGGATAAGATTGATTTTTACGCAAACATTTAAGGGTAATACGCAATGGCAGTTAGAAAATTCAAACCGGTAACTCCCGGACAGAGAAATAAGGTAATCAGTGCTTTTGATGACATTACCTGCAAGAAACCTGAGAAGTCCCTCCTTGAGCCAATCAAGAAGAGTGGTGGACGTAACAATCAGGGTAAGATGACAATGCGCTATATCGGTGGTGGTCACAAGAGGATGTATCGTATCATCGACTTCCTCCGCGACAAAGACGAGTGCACCGCAACCGTTATGACAATCGAGTACGATCCAAACCGTAGTGCACGTATCGCATTGGTGAAATATGAAGATGGTGAAAAGAGATACATCATCGCTCCTAACGGACTGAAAGTTGGACAGGTTATCGCTTCAGGCGCAGGCGTTGCCCCTGAGCTCGGTAACACTCTTCCTCTCTCTGAGATTCCGCTCGGTACTCTTATCCACAACATCGAGCTTCGTCCTGGACAGGGCGCTGCAATGGCTCGTTCAGCCGGAGCATTCGCTCAGCTCGCTGCTCGTGAAGGCAACCACGCTATCCTCCGTCTCCCTTCAGGTGAGACCAGAATGGTGCTCGTAAGCTGCCGCGCAACCGTGGGTACAGTATCAAATCCTGACCACAGCCTGGAGTCGCATGGAAAGGCTGGACGCAGAAGATGGCTCGGCCGCAGGCCTCGCAACCGTGGTGTCGTTATGAACCCGGTAGATCACCCGATGGGTGGTGGTGAAGGACGTGCTTCCGGAGGACATCCGCGTTCACGCAAGGGTCTGCCTGCTAAGGGCTACAAGACTCGTAATCCTAAAGCTACTTCAAACAAGTTTATCATTGAAAGAAGGAAAAAATAACGGAATAAATTAAGAGATTATGAGTCGTTCATTAAGAAAAGGTCCTTATATTCAGGAAGCCCTTGAAAAAAGAATTCTTGCTATGAATGAGGGTAGCATGAAGAAAGAGGTTGTCAAGACTTGGTCACGTGCAAGCATGATTTCTCCTGACTTTGTAGGTCACACCATCGCAGTTCATAATGGAAATAAATTTATTCCTGTCTATGTAACTGAGAACATGGTCGGTCACAAGCTTGGAGAGTTTGCTCCTACAAGAACTTTCAAAGGCCATTCGGGCAATCGTAAATAATTTAAAATGAAATTGTAATTATGGGAGCTCGTAAAAGACAAATGGCCGAGAGGCTTAAAGAGATAAAGAAGCAGACAGCTATTGCCAAGCTGAATGATGTACCTACCTCACCTCGCAAGATGCGTCTGGTCGCTGATATCATCAGGGGCGTTGAGGTGAACCGTGCACTTGATATTCTTAAGTTTTCAAAGAAGCACGCTTCTGTATCACTGGAGAAGGTTCTCCGCAGCGCTATCGCTAACTGGGAGGCCAAGAATCCGGATAACACCAAAGAGTTGGACAACGGCAACGTTATCGTCAAGACCATCATGGTTGACGAGGGACGTACGCTCAAGAGAATCCGCCCATGCCCTCAGGGCCGTGCAGGACGTATCCGCAAGCGTTCAAACCACATTACCGTAATCCTCGATGTGAAACCTGCTAAAGTGGAGGAATAATAAATGGGACAGAAAACTAACCCTATAAGCAACAGAATCGGTATCACCCGTGGTTGGGACTCCAACTGGGTAGGTGGAAACTACGCTGAGAAAATCGCTGAGGACTATGAGATTCGTAAATACCTCTCAAGCCGTCTTGCAAAGGCATCTCTCTCAAAAATCGTCATCGAGAGAACTCTCAAGCTCATCACTGTGACTATTCACGCTGCAAGACCAGGCGTGATCATCGGAAAAGGTGGTCAGGCTGTGGATCTTCTGAAAGAGGAGCTTAAGAAGGTAACCAAGAAAGATGTTCAGATCAACATCTTCGAGGTTAAGAAGCCTGAGGTTGACGCTAACATCGTTGCTGATTCAATCGCCCGTCAGATTGAGGGCCGTGTTTCATACCGCCGTGCAATCAAGATGGCAGTTGCAACAACAATGAGAGTTGGTGCAGAAGGTATCAAAGTTCAGATCAGCGGCCGTCTCGGCGGTGCTGAAATGGCAAGAAGCGAGATGTTCAAAGAGGGACGTACTCCTCTCCACACTTTCCGTGCAGACATCGACTATGCACTTGCTGAGGCTCACACCAAAGTAGGTGTTCTTGGTATCAAGGTATGGATCTGCAACGGTGAGGTTTATGGAAAGAAAGACCTCTCTCCTAACGCCGGAGTAGCAGCTCAGGCACAGCAGAACAATGGTGGCAACCGTGGTGGCCGTGGCGGCGATCGTCGTCGTGGTGGTCGTGGAGGCCGCGAGCGCAGGGACAACAAATAGTCCGTGCCGGATATATTTGAAAAGGCTGACAAAAGTCAGCCTTTTTTTATTGAAAAATATTTCTTACTTTTGGGCCGATTTTGTACAAAAAGATGTAAATCAGTATTTTACATTCTTTTGTCAATCTTTCTGTTTAATTATAAAGTTAAAGCCATGAAGCCAATTTTAAAACTATCTTTAGCATTTTTGCTCAGTTTGCTTTCAATTTCCAGTTTCGCCCAGATGCCTTCCGTGAAGGTGGACAATGTCAAAGGCGAGCAGATCAGCACCTCTTCACTGCTTGATGACGGCAAGCCGATGATAGTTTCTTTCTGGTCATGCACCTGCAAGCCATGCATCATGGAACTGGATGCAATCAACGAGAATTTTCCGGACTGGATTGAGGAGGCTGACTTCAAGGTTGTAGCCGTGTCCACTGATGACGCACGTTTCACTGCCAAGGCAAGGTCTTTTGCTGCAGGCCGTGGCTGGAGTGACTTCGTACAGCTCTACGACAAGAACCAGGAGCTCATGAGGGCGATGAACGTCACCGTTACTCCTCAGGTTTTCGTGCTGGACGGGCAGGGAAAGATTGTCTATTCACACACCGGGTATGTTCCCGGTTCGGAGGAGGAACTTATCAAGGCTATCAAAAAGATTAAATAGAACCTAAATGAAAAACTTGAAATTCATGTTTGTTGCCTTCCTGCTCGTGGCAGGAGGTGCTTTGGCAGTTGCTGCAGAGCGTCCGGATTCCGAGGATGAGGCTGTTGAAAACAAGTCAGAAAAATCCCGTGGCTATCTTAGCGGTAGTTTCGAGACCAACACGACCCTCTATCACAAGGATGTCAAGACTTCAGCTACAGTTCCGGACAGCAAGTTCGGTTCTAACAATTATCTGAAACTTGACTATTACAACAACCGCTTCTCTGCCGGTATCCAACTTGAGGCCTATTCTCCCGTGCTCGTGGGTTATCCGGCCGAACTTGAGAAGGCAGCCCTGACCAACTACTATGTGTCCTGGACCGACAAATCCTTTTCGGTGACGGCAGGAACCTTCTATGAGCAGTTTGGAAGCGGACTCCTTTTCCGCAGCTGGGAAGACAGGGCCCTCGGACTCAATAATGCGGTGATGGGTGCCAGGGTATCATATAATTACAAAGACATCGTGGCAGTGAAGGCTCTGTGGGGACTCCCACGTTTCGGCATGTCTTTCTCAGACACTCAGGTAAGGGGAGCCGATGCCAGTGTGTCCATATCCAATGCAGCCGGATGGAACAATGTGTATTTCGATGTACAGGGTTCTGTGCTCAGCCGTTATGAGGCTCTGGATGCAGATTCCGAAATAGACGGATGCAAGGCCAATACCACGGGATGGTCCGCCAGGACAAACTTCGAGACATCCGGTTTCTACCTCAAGGGAGAATATGTGGATGCCGGCCTGAAATACTATTATAATACTTCCTACGCCGGGACCGGTGACATGTATTACAAGAAAAGGGGCAATGCCCAGCTCATAGAGACAGGCTACAACAACGGCGGACTCGGAGTGGGACTCACCCTGAGGAGGATGGAATGGATGGGGTCGAAGATCATAAACAGCAATTCTTCGACGTCGAACATGCTCAACTACATTCCGGCCATCTGCACCCAATATACCTACATGCTGACCACCCTCCACCCTTATTCCGCACGCACCGGAGACCTTACCGAGAGCTTCAGGAACAGCGGTGAGCTCGGGGGACAGCTCGACGTATATTACAATTTCCGCAGGGGCACGAAACTCGGCGGAAAGAGGGGCATGAAGATACATGCCAATTTTTCGAATTATTATACAATATACAAGGAGGGCACCTTTGCCGCAGGCAACGTGCTTTTCCGCGACTTCAGCATAGACTGGGAAAAACAGTGGACAAAGCAGTTCAAGTCCATCCTGCTGTACTCGCTTCAGCAGTACAACCCGTCTTACGGGGCAGACAAGAATCTCTGGACCTCGCACATCGTGGTGGCAGACCTTCTCTACAAATACTCGAAGTCCTTCTCCACCCGTCTCGAACTCCAGTACCTCCACACAAAGGCCGACAGGAAGGACTGGGTGGCTGCAATGCTTGAGGTGAATTTTGCACCTTCATGGAGCATATATGTCAGCGACATGTTCAATCACGGCTCCACAATGCTCAACTATTATAACGGTGGCGTCGCATATACAAGGTCGAGGACCAGGGTTGCCCTGAACTACGGCCGTTACAAGGCAGGTTACATCTGCTCGGGCGGAGTGTGCAGGCAGATTCCTGCATACACAGGTCTCAATCTCACGGTGACCACATCATTCTAAGAGAAACACTTACTTGAACATACAACTTCAGATGAGAAAGTCAAATCTTATTTTTATCATTGCAGGAGCTGCCTTGGCGGCCACATCATGTGAAGGCATCCAGGCTACGGATCCGACAGAGCCATATATTCTTTCAGTTGACAAGGCCTCGATCGAGGCAAACGGCACCGATGTCGCAACTCTGACAATCAAGGATGCCAACGGTCTGGTACTCACCGACGAAGAGCATATCAAGGAATGCAGCTTCCATATTCTCGAATCAGACACCTATCTGACAAGAAAGACAAATACCTTCACAACCATTGACAACGGCACCTACACCATCGAAGGCATGTATCAGGGCACCAAATGTCAGGGTACTGTCGAAATAAAAGGTGTAAACCGCTCTGAATACGAGGTGTTTTCAAAGAAGGTCGCAATCTACAGGCTGACTGCGACCTGGTGCCAGTATTGCCCGTCCATGACCACGGCCCTTGCCAATCTGGACAACTATACAAAGGACCATACCGTGGTGATGGCGTTCCATGGCGACCCGAATTTCGGCATCACTGAAAACGGAAATTTCCTCTCTGACATCCTGATGTCACAGTTTGCGACTTCAGCGACAGGAGACGGCTATCCGTTTGCAATCTATTCTCTTGTCCACGGGACCTCGAAGCGCACTCGCAACGACATAATGGGCTTTGTGCATGACGAACTGTACAGCCATCCTGCAACCAGCGGCATCAAGGCCACTTCCACCATCAAGGATGGAACTGTCAGCATTTCCGCATCTGTGAAAGTTTCCGCTGACGGGAAATATGACCTGGGCTGCGCCATTCTCCAGAACGGTCTTTCAGGCGGGGCTGATGCGTATGAAGATGTGTACAACAATGTCGTGAGGAACATTTCCGGAAATTACCGCTACATGTCCACCAATGCTTTCACTCTCAAAAGCGGAGAGGAGAAGACGGGACTTCTTTATGAAAATATAAAGTTCGATGCTGCCAACAAGGATAAGGTCAGCATTGTTCTCTTCACCCTTGTGGCCGAAGGCAACAAGGTGAGGATTGACAATGTCGTGTCAATGCCTGTGGGCGGTTCTGTTGAATATGTATATAACGAATAGCGATGAAGACAATTGTACGTTTGTTTGCCGCAATTTCTTTCATCGCGGCCGTGGTGACCTCCTGCGGTATCGACAATCCGGAATCGGTGCCTGAGGGCGTGGTGCGCATTTTTGCCGACAAGACCACAATCGCTGCTGATGGGGTGGATGCAGTGAAGCTCAGGGTAATGTACGGTTCGGAGGACATTACCTCAAAGAAAACCCTGACTATCAAGGTCAAGGGCCCTGATTCAGGTTATGACCTTCCGGCAGGGGCCGGCAGCTTCTCGACGGCCGTGGCCGGAAAATATACCCTCTCAGCGACATATTACTATGGCGGAGACATCGCAAGCGACAATGCGGTGACGGTGGAGGCAACTCCGGTCGAGACGGGGCGTTACTACCAGAAGCTCCTCGGAATGCAGTTCACCTCAGTCCTCTGCCCTTCCTGCCCGTCCCTTTCATCCACCTTGAGGGAGGTTCAGGCAAAATATCCGGACAGGATATCCGTGGTTTCTTTCCATGTAAGTGCGATGGGGGCGGACCCGATGTGGCTGAAAATGTGCGACACCTTCTTCAAGAGTGTGGCTGATACGGACGGACTTCCGGCTTTCACTTTCAATATGAGGAAAAACTCCGGGCACATCATTTCGGAGTACTCGAAGATTGTGAACGAGATGAGCCGTCAGATGAAGGATTTCCCTTCAACCTGCGGAGTGGCTCTCGAGACGGTTGTGGCTGACGGCAAGGCGGACATCACGGTGAAAATCACTTCTGAGGTCGCATCGACGATGAAATATCATGTCTTCCTCGTTGAAGACGGGCTTGACTATGACCAGATGGGTGCCGAGGGAGGCTATGTACACAATAATGTGCTCCGCTATTGCAAGAGCGACAGCGTATGGGGCACGACTTTCAACGGGGGAAAGGCTCTGGAACCTGGTAAGGAATACTCGGCCAGGACAACCGTAAGTCTTGATTCGACCTGGAATCCTGCCAGGATGAGGGTTGTTGCCGTGGCCATGACAACTTCTGACGGAGGAACTTCGTACGGCTGCAACAATCTGAACGACTGTGCTTTGGGCTCATCTGCCGATTACATCCTTTCAGAATCTGCAAAATAGGAAGAAGAGATGAAAAGAAAATCAATGATATATGCCTTCATGGTATGTCTGGCTGCACTGCTTGCCTCTTGCGAGGGTGGTGCAGGCGTTGAATCGACTCTGACGCTTTCGGCTGATAAGGCTTCCGTGACGGTTGGTGACAAGGTGACTTTCACGGTGAAGAATTCCGGCATTCAGGATGTGACTGCCGCATCGGGTATAAAATGTGTCCAGACTGGAAAGAGTGTTCCGGGGGCGGAGTTCGTGGCAGAGTCGGAAGGGGAATGGACCTTTGTTGCCGAATATGACGGTATGAAGTCGAACGAGGTCGGTATCACCGTCGTCGCTCCTGTGGTTTCTCAGTTCAGGAAACATATATGCCTGATGGAATTCACCGGACAGTGGTGCGCGATGTGCCCTGAGGGTGCCACGACTATAAATTTCTATGCATCACAGATTTATCCGGACGTACTGCATGTGCTTGCCTTCCATAACCAGGACGAGTTCGAGCTTCCGCAGGAGGCGGAATTCAGCAAAAAATTCAAATTCGGAGGTTATCCGGGTTATGTCGCAGATATGAAATATTATGGTCTGGTTTCTTCCGGTCAGTTCTCTGAGGACTTGAAGAAAGCGAGCTCGCCGGCCGGTCTTCATTGTGGGATTGCCCTGTCTTCTTCTATGGCAAATGGAAAGGCTGACGTGAGCATAAAGGTCTTCTCGGAGCTTTCGTCAAAATACAGGCTTGCTGTCTATGTGCTTGAAGACAAGATAGTTGCAAAGCAGAACATGAGCGGTACCTACCGCGAGGACTATACCCATCGCCATGTGGTGAGAAAGATGGTTTCGGCTTCCATCGCGGGCGACGACCTGGGGCTCATCGAGGCGGAGTCGGAAAAGACGGCTGACTATAAGATTACGCTTGACTCCTCATGGAAGGCGGAGAATCTTGAGGTCTGCGCCCTGGTTATCGGAGAGGATGGGTGCGTGAACAATATGGCAGCCTGCCATCTTGATGGCGGAAATGCCGAATATGACAGGATAACAAATCAATAAAACACTATATGAAAGCAATCATCAGATTAGGTATTCTTTTGTCTGCTGTTGTCATGACCGTGGCCTGTGATATGAGTAATATTACGGATCCGGATGATAATGGCAATGTAAAGTATGTCGGAACCGATCCGGACTGCTATGAGTTCGCAATGAACGCAGCAGAGGGAAATTTCAACGCCAAGGAAAACGGAGTCTCAATCCAGATAGGACGCGTTGACAGGACAAATGTCGTGTTCACCCTCCTTCCGGGAGAATCCATCAAGTCATACAGGGTGGATGTATATCCTAAAGCCATCCTTTACAACTACCTTCTTGAGGGAGGAAAGATTGATGCCTCGGCAGATGAGGTTGAAGACTATATCCTTGAGCTCCTGACCTCTGCTCAGGGTGCTGGCGGATACATCTTCAATTACAAGGATGATGCAGAGGATTTCCCTATGAAGGAATTCGACTGGATGAACAGCAATTACGCCCAGTACAAGCTTGTTCCTGACTGCGAGTACTTCATTACCGTTGCCGGCTGCTACGATGACGGAGCAATGGATGTCGCATCGCTCAGCATAAGCCACTTCAAGACCTCCACCCAGCCGCTCGTCGGCAATCCTCAGATCGGTCTTGAGCATCAGGAAAGCTACAAGGCCTATCTCGTGACCTATGTCCCGAATGCAGACTGCAAGTATTTCTACAACTGGAGCTACCTTGCCGAGGAAATCGACGAGTACATTGATACTTTCGGAGAGACAATGATGAGGGACTTCATGCGTTGTGCCGTGACTACCGCACTTGACGTGACTGTTCAGGACAACCTCACCACTCTTGTAAGTTTCAGCGAAGTCACTTCCGATGCGGTTTTTGCCACTGTTGCAATTGCCCTTGACGTAAACCAGACTCCTGCAGAGCATATTACAAGGGTTGACCTTTCTCTGAAAGACATTCCTGAACATGCGGAGAAGGGAGATGCTTCGGTTGCAATCAATACAAGCAGAGTCGGTGCCACTGCCGCATGGTTCGACGTTACGATTGAAGCCACTGCAACTGCCGTGTATTACAATGTGGTTCCGGCTTCGGAGGCAGATGCTGTTGCTGCTGCCGACTCAACCACGAGGGCTGCCTATGCATCGGAGCTTGCTTACGGCGGATACGGCATCAGAAACGAGAACTACCACTTCGACCAGGAAAATGAAAAGCCGGACGGCCAGAGCTTCTTTGCAAAGAATGAGTTCATAATTGACCTTCAGCCGGAGAGCGAATACAAGGTGGCATTCTGTGCAAAGAATGCTTTCGGACAGCTTTCTGACGTGATGTTCTCTGAATCGTTTACGACAAAGGCTCTCGTGCTTGACAATCCTGATGCATGTCTGTGCAACGACGATTTTGTCTTTGAACTCAGGGAGCCAAGCCGTGACGGATGGAAATACTATGCTGAGTACAACTGGGATGACATGTCGATGATACGCTTCCAGATTGTTTATCCGGATGTCGTGGATTCTCCATACCAGAGCCATGAGAACCCTGGCAGCCGCGAGGAACTCCTCGGCTTCCTGTTCGGTTCGTCCGGAGCTTATGACACTCCTAACGCCAATGCATGGTGGGCTCTTCCTTCAGGTGTTGACTACCTTGCTTATTACGGATTCACGTCGGGACAGGAATATGTCGTCGCATGCTGTGCAGAGGACATCAACGGTGTCGTGGGACCTGTAAAACTGGTTCATGTCACCACCAAGGAGATCAAGCCGGGAGCGAATCCTAAGGTTTCCATCAAGCCATCACTGAGCGAAGACGGATCGACCATCACTTGTGTGTTCGAAGCAAACGAGGATACCAAGATGATGAAGTATTTCGCTGCAGACAAGACCGACCAGTATTTCTACACCCTGTCTCTTGATGAGCTTTTCAAGCAGAATTCATACTTGAATTACAACGACTATATCAAGTCATGGACTGAGTGGACAATCCTTCAGGGCCTCCAGTCACAGAACCTGACATCTACCGGAACATATAAGGTGCCGACGGACAAATCTCCTGTGCTCGTATGTGCAATCGCAATCGGAGAGAAGGACGGAGAGGACTGCTACAGTGACCTTGCCCATGTCATCTATTATGACGGAGCCTTCCACGACCTGTCCGAGTACAGAACCCCACCTGCAAAATAACCATTAACAACTAATCAATAAAGATTATGAAAAAACAACTTATCCCCACAATGGGCCGGATCATCGGCAAGGCCGTGATCGTAGCCGCTATGGCTTGCCCAGTCTTGTTCACTTCGTGTGACAAGTTCATCTATGACGACAGTCAGTTGAAGGAATCCATCGAGGATCTCAACAACAGGCTTACTGCTCTTGAGGAGAAAGTGACTAATGAAGTTGCTACTCTTAAAGATCTCGTAAATGGAAAAGTTACCGTTGCTGCCGTAGCAAGCGCAGAGAACGGTACGACAACCATAACCCTTTCTGACGGCAAGACCATCGTTGTCGGTGCTGATGTAACCGGCAAGTCTCTTCTCACAATTATCGAGGAAGGTGGCAACTCATATTGGGCAATTACCGTGAACGGCGGTGCAGCAGAGCCTCTGCTCGTCGATGGAAAGAAAGTTCCTGTAGCCGTTACTCCTGACATCAGAATCAATGATGGCAAATGGGAGATTTCTGTTGACGGTGGACAGACCTGGATCCCTTCAGGCGTAGAGAGCAGCGACATCGTGTTCTATACTTCATTCGACGAGGACGAGGACTATGTATATCTTACTCTTGCCGATGGTTCAGTCATTTCAGTTGCAAAAGACAAGGATGTAACATTTGCAGTCCTTTCAGGTGCCCAGTATTTCTCAGAGGGTGAGACAAAGACCGTGAAACTTGAGATGGAGAATGTCGAGAACTACACCATCACAGAAAAACCTGAAGGCTGGAAAGCTTCAATCAAGGGCAACAAGCTCAACATTACCGCTCCGGCTTCTGCAGAGAGCGGAGAGGCTGACGGCGTTGTAAAGATTCTTGCTACTTTCAGTTCAGAGTCTCCTGCAATCGTCAGCGTGAACGTGCATCTGAGCGATCCTCTTTATATACTTTCTCTTGATGGAACCAAGGTCGATGTGACAGTAACCCCTGCCGGTGATGAGGCGTGGGCTAATGAAGGTGGAGTCTATATGGGTGCAATTCTCCGTTCTGAGTTCAATCCTGTTCAGTTCATCAAAGACCTCAATGACGGTACTGTCCTTGATCCTTATGCTCAGCCAATATGGAGCTCTACAACAACTTCTCTCGAGCAGTTGGTTGGCGAAGGCTTCGATGCTGCTGCCGAATATGTCGTATGGGCAATTGCTCAACCTGAATACGACAGGCTCACATGGAAGGTTAAGCCTTTTGAGATCGAGAACCTTTCTTTCGCAGTGTATATTCCAGTTGAGCTCAGCGTAACTGTCAGCGATGTTTGTTATGATGATGCACATATTACTACTTATTTCAAGGGATGTGACGGTTACTATCTGTCATATGTAGAGAAAGAGTATTTCTTTGCTGAAGCCTTTATCGAAAATCTTCCTTATGAAACGCCTTTCACTTCGGTAATGGACAAGAACCTTTCGAATTTCTACGATTATACAATGTATCTCTCTGCAAATACGACCTACGTGGTATGTATGGCCCCATACAACGAGGGAAAAACTCCAGCAGCAGAGTCTCTTGTAACAGTTGAGTTCACAACCAATGACTTTGCTCCTGGTTCTTCAATGGCTGCTCCTGCTTTTGAACTTACAAACGTTGACTATACTTCATTCTCGAGCAAGATTACTCCGGCTGCCGGAGCATACAAGACTTATGGAACAGCATTCAAAAAATCTGAACTTCCGGCAAGCGATGCTGAAATCATCGAGGCACTCAAGAACTCTTGGTATCTTTCTGCAGGTGAGAAAACTTTCTCCGTGTCTGGCAGCGGAGCAGCTGGAACGGAGTTCGTTGTTTGTGCAGTTTCTGTCGAGCCAAGCGGAAAATACGGTACAATCCTGAAACAGGATGTTGCACTCAAGAACATTACCTACAATGAGAGCCTTGTCCTTACCCTCGGTGAGCCTGATGCTGCAACCAAGGGTGAATTGACTGCCAAGATTCCGTTCACATACACCGGAGCAGCAGTGAAGATCCGCTATCACTACACATCAAACACATGGAATCTTGACAATATCCCTGGTCAGCTTGCCCTTTACTCTGAGAGCAGCCCTACACTCTATCAAAATGTGTATGAAGTTGAGCTCTCATCCATCCAGGACAAAACCATCGTTATTACGGATGACCTGGTTTTAGGAACCAACTTCAACTTCTTCGCACTCCTTATCGATGCAGAAGGCGGCATTTCACAGGTTGCTCAGACCACTTTCAAACCAGAGCTCAGCCTAGATTATGTAAGAGCTGAAGATGCAGACTATGCCGTTGGACAGCCGACATTCGGACCGGCAACATGGACAAAAGATCCTACTTGGGGAAGCGTCTCATGTGAGATCTCAATCAATCTTCCGGCAGAGTGCAAGAAGGCTTATGTGATGGCTAAGGACCCTGTATATCTGACAGGAGAGAATTGGAAGTCGATTACAGACAAGGTAATTACCGCACCAGCAGGCTATTCAGCTGCATCATGTACTGAAAGCACAACTTTGTCTTTCAACTATATCAATGCTTCAACAAGGTTCTATGTAGTTTGGGAGACCGAGGGTGAGAAATACCATGAGTATTTCATCTATGACCCTAAATTCCCTGAAGGTGGAAATGGAACCACCACAGGTGAAATCCAGCCAAGATAATTATTAATTTTCCCGAGGGTAGCCGGACGTACTGTCCGGCCCCTCATTTTAATTTTTCATAATGAACAAGCTTAGACTATTATCAATCTTTATCGCAGCCGCAACCTTCTTTTCATGCACTAAGCCTGAAAATGAACAGACCGGATTTTCAAATGTAAAGAACCCGAGGGAGGGCCAGCTGGTTTCCGTCTATGGCGAGACAATCACCGTGACTTTCGATGCCACTGCAGCCTGGACTGCGGATATTGAAGCCGAGGACGAGTGGGCAAAGATCAAAACCATGTCAGGCAACGACAAAGCCGGCAGGGGAGGCATCAAAATCCAGTTTGAGAAAAATCCGGTGATGGCCAACCGCACGGCAAACCTTTACATCACGGTTGAGGGCTATCCCCGTGCACAGCTGGCAGTTTTCGAGCAGTCTTCCGGCGTTGAGGACAATGCAATGAACGACTACCTCATATCAGAGATGGAGAAAAGGCTTACCACCGAATATCTCTGGGCAAATGAGTACAAGGCGATAGAGAAGTCGAATGTTCCGTATGACCAGTACCTCTACACCAATCTGAGCAAGCTCGGCGAGGTCAATATCGAGGACGGCGGATATTACAGGGATTATTCTTCCTATGCGGGCGAAAGGTACATCTACTCATATATCCAGGAAATCAACGGAACCAAGGCACCTGAGCTTGCAGCAACTTACGGACTTGGAATCGGTCCGCTTTTCGCTTCCAAATATGACGACGACCCGAACTCCCAGACCGTGGGACTTACCCTGGGCTATGTCTATCGCGGCTCTCCAGCTGATAAGGTCGGTCTTCAAAGGGGAGATATCATCTGGGCCATCAACGGCAATGTCGTCACATACAACAACTATCAGACATTCATGTCTGAACTTTTCTACAATCCTAACGGCTCTTATGAGTTAGTCTATGCAAGATATGTCCTTGACGAGAGCGGAGAACGTTACAACCTCATTCAGGACAATGTGGCAACTCTCTCTCCGGAGTCTTATGGGTACGACCCGATTCTTTTTGCCGCAATCATGAAGAATAATGAGGAAGCTGCCGAGGGCGGCTCTTCTGAAGAAGGCGAAGAGAAAATACCGGAATTCTGCATAGGCTACCTCGCAACCGAGAGCTTCGACATGAGCGCCCAGTATGTGATTGAGGACCAGATCCAGCAGTTTGTCGATGCCGGAATCACCGATCTCATCCTCGACCTGAGGTTCAATGTCGGCGGCGCTGTGCCTCAGAGCCGTTATCTTTCAAGCGCAATTGCAGGTCGCGCACATGACAACGACATCTTCTTCAAGGCTGAATATGTGGACGGCCGCAAGGAAGACTGGACATTCGGATATGGCTATGCCTCTACACCTGACGGACTGGAGAGGGCTCCTGAACTCGGCCTGAACAGGCTGTTCGTAATCGTGTCTGAAAACACGGCATCGGCTTCCGAACTTCTTATCAACGGCCTTCGCGGCATCGACTTCCCTGTCACAATTATTGGAAGCCGTACCGAAGGCAAGAATGTGGGTATGGTAGTATCCACGATTTCATATAACGGACGCAAGTTCGAATTTGCTCCTATCACGTTCCGCTGCTCAAATGCAAAGGACGAGGGAGACTACAAGGACGGTTTCATCCCGGAGGAGAGAAACCTTCTGAACAATCAGAACAAGAGTTACCAGGATGACATCGACAATGTCTTCCCTTATGCATTCGGAGACTGGGGAGACTTCAATTTCAACTACGCGCTCTATTTCTGTTTTTGCGATGTCCTTGGAATCGAACGCCCGACCATTGCGAACACAAAGTCGGTGGACAGCCCGATGATGCAGGCTTATGAAATTTCACATTCCGCAAGGGAACTTGGTCATTCTGCGCTTGTTCCGCAGATTGGACGCTTCGGAAATGTAATATATAAATAGAATATCATGAGAAACTTCAAGTTCTTGCTTCTGGCAATATTTTCAGTATTGTCTTTGAGCCTCGGAGCTCAGGAAAGGACGGTTTCAGGAAAGGTCACAGACTCGTCGAATGGCGAGCCTGTGTCGTTTGCTGCGATACGCGTCCAGGGAACGATGACGGGAACAAGTACGGACATTGACGGAAATTTCTCAATTTCCGCTCCGTCGGATGCCGTCCTCGAATTTACATCCATAGGTTACAAACAGGTTGACGTTCCGCTCGAGGGCAGGACACAAATCAATGTGGTGATGTCTCCGGACACTGAAACCCTGGAAGAGACCATCGTCGTCGCCTTCGGAACCTCCACCAAGGAGGCCTTCACGGGAAGTGCCGCTGTCGTGAAGTCTGCCGACATTGCCAAGGTGCAGAGTTCGGATGCGACGCGCGCTCTTGAAGGAATGGTGGCCGGCGTGCAGATGACGACTTCATCCGGCTCGCTCGGGTCCTCCCCTTCGATTGTCATCAGGGGAATCGGTACCATGAACGCATCTTCTGCGCCTCTGTATGTGGTGGACGGTGTCCCTTACACCGGTGATATGAACAACCTTAACTCGGCTGACATTGAGTCGATTACGGTCCAGAAGGATGCTGCTTCCAATTCCCTTTACGGTTCCCGCGGAGCAAACGGTGTGATCATGATCACCACCAAGAAGGCAAAATGGGGAGATGCAGTTGTGAATGTGGATGCAAAATGGGGCATGAACTCAAGAGCCCTGCGCACTTACGACGTAATTACCGATCCAGGACAGTATTATGAGGCTTTTTATGCTTCGCTTTACGGGTATTATACCAATCAGGGAAAAAGCGAGTCATTGAGCAGGATATATGCAAACCAGGACCTTAGCAAGCAGCTCGGCTACATTTCCTACACAGTTGCAGACGGCGGCGGACTCATCGGTGAGGACGGCAGGCTCAACCCTACGGCAAGCCTCGGGGCGACGGTTGTCAGCCCTTATGACGGGCAGACCTATACCATCATGCCGGACAACTGGCTTGACAATGCCTACCGCAAGTCGCTCCGTCAGGAGTACAACATAAGTGTCAGCGGTTCCATGGGCAAGATGTCGATGTATGCTTCATTCGGATACCTCAACAACAAAGGTATCATCGCGGGAAGCGACATGCAGCGTTACACGGCCCGGTTAAGGGGCGACTACCAGGCAAAGAGTTGGCTCAAGATGGGTGCGACCTTCTCGTTCACCAATTTCAACTGGAACAACGGAAACTCCGACGAGGGTTCTTCGAACAGTTCTTCCAATGTGTTTGCAATCGCCACTTCCATCGCTCCGATCTATCCTCTGTACGTGCGTGATGCCGAGGGAAACTTCATCTATGACGATGCCGGGCGCAGGCGCTACGACTACGGTTATTATGAGAACGGATGCTACCGTCCATATTTCACCAAGGCGAATCCTGTTTCGGACATGCAGCTGAACAAGAATAATTTTCAGGGAAATGCCTTCAATGTCATCGGATATGCTGAGGTTTCGTTCCTGAAGGACTTCAAGTTCACCTTCAATGTCGGTGCGAACGTGGATGAAACCCGCACCACCAATGTCTATAACAAGCTTTATGGCCAGTTCGCCTCTTCAGGCGGAGTCGTGAGCAAGAGCCATGGCCGTGAGTTCGACCTGAATATGCAGCAGATTCTCTCGTGGAACAGGAAGATTGCCGGTCTACACGAAGTGAGCGTGATGGTCGGACACGAGTGGCAGAAACAGACAAACTACAGCATAAGTGCTTCCAAGTCACAGATTTTCAGCAATGATACCGATGAACTCGACGGAGCAATAATTGACAACAATACGGCTTCCTCTTCGCGCAGCATGTACAATGTCGAGGGCTATTTCGCAAGGGTGCAGTATGACTTCAACCAGAAATACTTTGCAAACTTGTCTTACCGTCTCGATGCTTCATCCAACTTCAATCCGAAGCACCGCTGGGGCAGTTTCTGGGCTGTGGGAGCCGGTTGGCTCATCAGTAAGGAGGACTGGTTCAGGGCCCCTTGGGTGGACATGCTCAAGATAAAGGCTTCGGCCGGGTCTCAGGGTAATGACGGAATAGGTTCGTTCAGATACACAGACACTTACATGCTCCTGAACAACGAGGGCACCGCAGGTCTCGGTTTCAATGACAAGGGAAATGAAAACATAACCTGGGAGACCAACATGACGGTCAATGTCGGAGCCGACTTCGATTTCTTCAGAGGAAGGCTCAGCGGAAGTGTGGAATATTTCTACAAGAAGACCTCCGATATGCTCTATTTCTTCAGCCTCCCGTCCTCAATAGGCTACAACGGCTACTATGACAATATCGGAGACATGCGAAACACCGGAGTCGAGGTGGACCTCCACGGTGTGCTGATGAGAAGACAGAACTTCAACTGGGATGCCTACCTGAATTTCACGCATTATACCAACAAGGTGCTGCTGATTCCGGAAAAGAACAAGATCGGTTCGGTTGAGGGCTATCCAGGATTTGCCAACGGCAGCAAGTTTGTCGGCGAAGGTCTTCCGTTCAATACCTTCTATCTGAAGAAATATGCCGGTGTGGACCATGAAACCGGTCTTTCGATGTGGTATCGGGATGAGTATGACGACAATGGGAACGTAGTCGGACAAACCAAGACCTCGACATACGAGGAGGCTTCATACTATCTTTGTGGCAATCCTGTTCCGGCCCTTTACGGAGGATTCGGAACCAGCCTGTCGTTCTATGGCTTCGACGTGGCCCTTGCCTTCACCTATTCGGTCGGTGGAAAGGCTTATGACAGCGGATATGCTTCCTTCATGTCATCGCCGACAGCCACATCCAAGGGATTCAACTTCCACAAGGATGTATTCAAGGCATGGACTCCGGACAACAAGGACAGCGACATTCCTCGCCATTATTTCGGAGACCAGTACACGACGGCCGGTTCTGACCGTTTCCTCACGGACGCAAGCTGGCTGAACTTCCAGAATGCACAAGTCGGCTACACGATTCCGGAGCGTCTTACTTCGAGAATCAAGGTCAGCCGTCTGAGAATCTACCTCTCTTGCGACAACATCTTCTATGTATCCCGCAGAAGAGGTTTCGACCCTCGTTTCAGCTTCAGCGGAAACACCAACAGTTCAGTCAATTCGCCAGTAAGGACGCTTTCCGGCGGTATCAACATTACATTCTGATGAGTATGAGAAAGAATATATATAAGATGATTGTAGCCGGGATGGCGGCGCTTGCCCTGACCGGCTGTATCAAGGAGGCCTATATGTCGGGCAATGTACTCACTGCGTCTGATGTGGAGGCTGTCGGCATTGACCAGAATGTGAATGGTCTGGCCGTTGAAATGATGGGGGCCGGATTGTCCGGTTTCTATGGAACCTATGGTTTCCATATTGATTTTGGCATTCCTTCCATCCATATAATGACGGATTCGATGCTGGAAGACCTTGTAATGTGCGGGGACTATGACTATAACCAGTACAACAACTATGCGATGAACCTCGGCCAGGGCTCTTCGGGTGCCTATCCTTCTTATTTCTGGGTATGCTACTACAAGTGGATTCATTCTGCGAATGTCATCATTGCTGCCATACCTTCCACAAGCGATGATCCGGAAGATCTTGTCAATCGCGCCAAGGCGCTCACCTACAGGGCAATGTGCTATCTGGACCTTGCTCGTCTTTATGAGCCGAAGGAGAATGACTATCTGGAAATCAAGGACAACATCAAATGCCTGACCGTTCCGCTTATTACGGAAAAGACGACTGAGGAGGAGGCCGTGAACAATCCTCGCGTCCATCGCAGTGAGCTTTTCGCCTTCATCATTTCCGACCTTGAGAAGGCGCTGGAGTGCTTTGCGGCTGCCGGAAATCCCAAATCGACCACTTCGCCTTGCCCGGCAATCGTGCATGGACTGCTTGCCAGGACATACATTGAGATGGGATATTGGGAGGACAAGGACGAGACTTTCCGCAAGGATGCTTTCAGGAAGGCTTCGGATTATGCATCAAAGGTAATCGCTGCGGGCTACACACCTCTTACCAGTCAGCAGTGGCATGATACGGGAAGCGGGTTCAACAGCGCCTCGTCCAACAATTCGTGGGTATGGGGCCTCACGCTTGCCTCCACCATGACCAACAACCTCTTCAACTTCACTTCGATGATGTCCAATGAGGCGTTCTGGGGATATGCCTTCGTTACGAAACCGGGTGTGAGCTCGGCTCTGTACTCGGCAATGTCGGATGCAGATTTCCGCAAGCGTTCGTTCTACATGCCGGGAAGTGGTCTCGAATGCGAGCTGGCCGGCAATGACCAGGCTCGTCAGTACACTCTCAAGTATGCTGCTCCGTATCAGTCGTTCAAGTTCCGCCCGGCAAGAGGGGAGTGCTACGACTACTCTGTCGGAGTCGCTGCAGACCATCCTCTGATGAGGGTTGAGGAAATGTATTTCCTGAAGATGGAGGCAGAGCTCCGTGTCAATGGACTTGGTGCTGCAAAGTCGCTGCTTGAGGATTTTGTCAACAAATACAGATACGAAGACGGCTCATATACCTGCTCTGCAGCGGATGAGACTGCCTTTGTCGCTGAAATGATGCTCCAGAAAAGGGCGGAATTCTGGGGCGAGGGCGTGCTCCTGTATGACTACAAGAGGCTCGACCTCGGAATTACAAGAAAATATGAGGGCACGAATTTCGGTACGGACTTCCAGTTCAACTGCGAAGGCAGGTCTCCGCAGTGGAACATCTGCATCCCGCGCACTGAAATCCAGAACAACGTCGGCATCACCGATGACCTGAACAATCCTGACCCGACCCAGTTCGCCTCATAACCCCGTTTCCCGTCATGTCGGGAGCTCCATTCCTGTCATGTCGAGCGACAGTCGAGACATCTATTTCCAAAAAATGTATAAATTTGCAAAAAATATAAAGACATGAAAATAAGCAGACTTATCATTGCAGCCACTGCTGCCCTCACCCTTGCCTCTTGCGCAAAGGTGTCCGATACAACCAGGATAACCGGAACGGTGGTCCCTGCAGGACTCGACGAAGTGAATGTGGTCATAAAGGGACAACTCGATACCATAGTTCCAGTCAAGGATGGCAAATTCTCCCTTACCATTCCGACAGACATCTGTGCCTATGCAACAGCGGAGGCCGGCTCATATGTGGCAGGATTCATCCCTGACGGCACTGCCCTCAAGATAGTCCTCGACGAGAAATCCACGGTTACGTCATCCTCTCCGAAGATTTCCATCCAGGAAAGATTCAATGACTTCAATGCAAGAACAGAGGAACTGATGGATGAATTTTCAGCTAAAAGGCAGGAAATCTACTCATCTGATTCTCTCTCTCAGGAGCAGAAACAAGAACGGTTCGACGAGTTCTATGAAGATTTCATGGATATTTTTTCAGAGTTCAACAAAGATGTCCTGGAAGCTAACAAAGACAATTTCCTGGCAATAATTACTCTTAGTGAGGTTCGTTATTATCTTGAGGATGAAGAGGTTATGGAGCTTATAGCCTCTATGGCACCTGCTCTTCAGGAAAATAAGAACATTCAGGGCATCAAAGATGCCATCCAGGCCCGTATCGATACTTCCGAGGGTACAATGTTCAAGGATTTCACGGTTGAGACAGTTGCAGGAATGACGAGGAGCATCCCGCCTCAGCCTAAGTACAAGACTGTCAAGTTCTCCGACTATGTCGGCAAGGGGAAATATGTCATTGTGGACTTCTGGTCTCCTTGGTGCGGCCCTTGCAAGAGGGAAATGCCGAATATCAAAGCAATCTACGACAAATATCACGGCAAGAAATTCGATGTTCTGAGCATTGCAGTTTGGGAGCGTCAGGGACCTGAGGTGACCATCAACACTGCCGCTGAGCTCGGAATGGTCTGGAACCAGATCAACAATGCCGGAAGTGTACCGACAGAAATCTACGGCATCGAGGGTATTCCTCACATCATGCTCATCGGCCCTGACGGCACCATCCTCAAGCGTGGTCTCTATGGTGAGGCGCTTGCAGAAGCCGTTGCAGAGTATCTTGACTAAGATTTCAGCGCCTTTCTGGCATTGAGGAATTTTCAAATTCCTGAAAAGGTGACGCTGAAGGAAAAAATATCGCTCTTTCCACATTCCCCCGGAGTCTATCGCTATTATGACTCCGAGGGGAATGTCATTTATGTCGGCAAGGCCAAGGACCTTCACAAAAGGGTGGCGCAGTATTTCGTTCCGGCGGAAAGGCTTACGCGCAAGACGGCGGTCATGGTCTCGAAAATCGCCGATGCGCAGTACACTGTTGTTGAAACCGAATCAGATGCACTGCTGCTTGAAAACAATCTTATCAAGCAGTACAAGCCGCGCTACAACATCCTCCTGAAAGACTCCAAGACCTATCCGTGGATATGTGTCGGCCCGGGCCCTTTCCCGAAAGTATATCTTACGCGCCGTGTGGTCCATGACGGCTCACGTTATTTCGGCCCCTACAGCAGCGTCATGCACGCCCGCAATCTTCTGGATTTTTTCCGAAGCATATATCCGCTGCGCTCCTGCAATCTCAAAATCACATCAGATGCCATCCTGCGGCACAAGTTCCGTCCCTGCCTGGACTTTCACATCGGGAAATGCCGAGGCTGCTGCATCGGGGCTATTTCGGAGCAGGAGTATCAGGACAATATCGAGGAAATAGTACGGCTGCTGCGTGGCGGAGGCCGTGAAATCATCCAGCACTACCGCAGTCTGATGATGCAGGCGGCGGAAAACCTCGATTTCGAGCAGGCCAATGAATACAAGGAGAAGATGCAGTCCATCGAGAACCACTACAGCAAGTCGGTGATTGTCAATTCCGCGACAGGCGATGTGGATGTGTTCTCCCTGGTATGCGAAAGTACCGAGGCTTTCGGTAACTTCCTGAGAATCAGAGGGGGAGCTGTGGTGCAGTCCCTCAATCTCGGATTCAGGCTCGTTATGGACGAGACTCCGGAGTCGGTGCTCGGGATGTTCATCGGAGAGATTCGCGCCAAGTTCGGCGTGCTTTCGCGCGAGGTCCTGGTGCCGTTCATGCCGGATTTTGAGATTGAGAACGTGGAGTTCAGGATTCCGGTCAGAGGAGACAAGCTCGCCCTGCTTGAGCTGAGCGCCCGGAATGCAAAGGAGATGCGCTTCAATTCCCTCAAGCAGAAGGAGCACACCGACCCTGACGAATACCGCAACCGCGTCCTTGAGGAACTCCGTACGGCTCTCGGGATGAAGGAACTGCCTGAGCACATCGAGTGTTTCGACAACTCCAACATCCAGGGAACCAATCCGGTTGCTTCGTGTGTTGTCTTCCGCGGGGCACGCCCTTCTAAGAAGGACTACAGGCATTTCAAGATAAAGACGGTCGTTGGAGCCAATGACTATGCTTCCATGAAGGAGGTGGTCAACCGGCGTTATTCCCGCATGCTGGAGGAAAATCCGGATGACCTTCCGCAGCTCATTGTAATAGACGGCGGCAAGGGGCAGCTCGCCTTCGCCTACGAGGCGCTTGCGGAACTGGGCCTGACAGAGAAACTTACGGTTGTCGGTCTTGCAAAACGTCTTGAGGAGGTAATCCGTGTAGGAGACCCGTATCCGCTTTTCATCGACCGAAACTCCCAGGCTCTGAAGGTATTGCAGCAGATTCGCGACGAAGCCCACCGCTTCGGCATAACCTTCCACCGCAACCTCCGCAGCAAGGCCCAGATTTCTTCGGCCCTGTCTTCCATTAAGGGTGTAGGGGAAAAGACCGAGCAGAGGCTTCTCCTGCGTTTTGGCAGCGTTGCCCGCATTGCAGCTGCCTCTGAGGCAGATGTCGCAGAGATTGTCGGGCCGAAACTCGCTTCAACTATTCTGAAAACACTTAATAAAAATGAAGGATAAAGTTCTGTCGCTGTATGACTGGTTCCTGATTGCAGGAGTGGTCATCTGTTCCACCATATATACGGTATATTCCGTGCGCTCCGGCTCTGAAACCTTGCAGGGCGCCTTGCTCGGCTCCATAGCAGGGATTGCCGGGGTGTTCTGTGTAGTCCTTGTCGCCAAGGGCAATATATGGAATTACCTTTTCGGGCTGGTCAATGTCTCGCTCTATGCCTGGATTTCTTATAAGGCTTCGCTTTATGGGGATGCCTGTCTGAATGCGTTCTACTATCTTCCGATGCAGTTCATCGGGTGGTGGCAGTGGAGGAGGAGGGCGGAGATCTCTCCGCGCGCTTCGCTTGGTCGGGAAGACAGGGCGGAGGCTTCTGTCGGTAGGGACGAAAGGGGTGATGCTGTTGAGACGCCTGTTCGGGATGAACGGGGAAGGAATACCGTAAGGGCGAGGAGGATGGACTGGACCTCCCGGATACTTCTTGCCCTTGGATGTGCAGCGGCTGTAGTGGCCTGTGGCTTTGCCCTCCGTCATTTCGGAGACCCCCAGCCTTTCAAGGACTCTGCCACAACGGTCCTGAGTATTGTCGCCCAGGCCCTCATGGCTCTTGCCTTCATGGAGCAATGGGCTCTCTGGATCATTACCAATGTCCTCAGTGTCATCATGTGGTCCATCCTGGCATTCAGAGGTGAGCCTCATTCCGGCCTGATGGTCATTATGTGGTCTTTCTACCTGCTCAATTCCATCAATGGCCTGAGGGTATGGCTCAAACTCAGCAACAAATAAATGGATTTTACCCATAATTCACTGAGTTCCGCCACCTTGGCGTCGCAAAACTTTTATTTTTAGATTTTTTTTATTTACTTTGCACCCGATTTTACGGAAATATTACGTGTATTAGATACTTAAATTATTAATTAAAATTTTAACGTTATGGCAAACATTGCAGAAGACGTAAAGGCAATCATCGTCGAGAAATTGGGCGTTGATCCGTCAGAAGTGACTGAGACAGCAAGCTTCACTAACGATCTCGGAGCTGATTCACTTGATATCGTAGAGCTTATCATGGAGTTCGAGAAACAGTTCAATATCGAAATTCCTGATGATGACGCTGGTGACAAGATCGCGACTGTAGGTGACGCAATCAAATACATCGAGAATAAGGTTAATGCTTAATTCTCTGTATTTCAAAAATTAAGGCTGGGGAAATTCCTCAGCCTTATTTTGTATCTGCCATGTTGGTTTGGTTTCGAACTATCTCCTTGTCATGTCGAGCGAAGTCCGAAGGACGAAGTCGAGACATCTGAAGTTTACTCCATAGGAAGAGAGAAAGTAAACTGAAGCCGCGGCTTGGCCTCGCAGGCGGTTGTCGGACCGTTGAGGAAGCATCTGTAGAAACGGTCCTTGTCCAGGTCGGTGGAAGTCGTGGTAGTCGTGCTTGAAGAACCGCTGGCATACTGGGCCATCATCAAGTAGTTATAGTAGTTGTTGTAGCCATAGCTGCCATATCCGCCATAACCTCCATATCCGTAACCATATCCGTATCCGCCGTACCCATATCCATATGGGTCATACATCATGCTGTTATAGTACGAATTGTACAGCAGGTTGTTGTAATAGTCGTTGTAACTGTTGTTGTTCGTCGTTGTAGTAGTCTCCTCGTGCATGATGAGAAGCCAGATGTCATATTTCCCGATGGTGTTTTCAAAATCGTCGGCATTTCTGTCCAGCTTGAGTATGGCCTGAATGTGGTGGCTCATGTCGGGGCAGTACATGCTCATCGAACGGTTTATGTCACCCTGATTTTCGCTTTCAATGCTCGAGTCTGTCAGTCCAGCGTATGAAACATAACTTCCTATCGTGCTGGTCAGCTTTACCGTCGGGCTGAGAACAGGAGGGAAATAGTCCAGCCCGGCCCATCCGCCTTCCAGAGAGGCATCGTCATAAGGAAGGATGATGGTGGCCTTGTTGATGACGATATTGCTGAAATCTGTCATTTGGTCGTCGCCAAGCTCCTTTCTTATAGCTGTCTCCATGATGTCCTTGATTGCTGAGGCTCTGATAACAGGTTTGAATCCGCTGCCTCCCTCGACAGATATCCTGTCCGTAGCGATGTAGGAAATGCCGTCGCTGTCAAGGGCCGGTACCGTCGTATGGTTTATATTGTTTGCATTGAATGCATATTGAGACGGGAGGTTTGTATCCGTGTTTGCCACAAAAGATGCAGGTCCAAACAGGAAGAGGAAAGATGTGTCAACCTGCTTGCGGTCCTCGAAATCTGCCGTCAGGAAAATCTGGGCATAGTTACCGCTGACATATCCGTAAGAGTCCGTTTCCATCGTAAGGTCGAACATGTTGATACGTCCTCCATTTCCAACATTTGCGTCGGTTGTCAGATATATGCCCGGCAGCTTTTCAAGGTAATAGTCAAGCGTATCCCGGCGTGCTTCCATGAGCCTGTCAATGAATTCTTCTGCGAATTCCTTGCTGAAGTCGAAGGTGAGGGAGTCTCCTCCGTCATAAACAGGGATACCTTTAGTAATCCTCTTGTCCAAATTGACGAATTTTTCCAATCTGTCCCTTTTCATGAATTCTCCGTTGTAGAGTACGGTTGTGTCAAGCGGAGTTTTCAGGGAATAGACATTGACGTTCTGGAGTATGCGGGCATCTTCGCCTGATGCAGTTGACAAGGTGTCCCTTACGGCTGTCAGATAGAATTTCTTGACACGGATGCTGCTCCTGTCCACTCCGACCAGCATGCTGTCCTGCAGAGGGACAAGGGTGAAACTTGTAGCACAGTCATGTCTTCCATAGGCATCCTGCACGCTTCCGAAAGTGAATCTGCGGCTGCTGTAGGCGGAGAGGGAGTCTGACATACGCATGACGATGTCGCCTTCTGAAAATTCGGCGGCATCGGGTACATAGACGTGCCATAACTGGTCGTTGGGGATGAAGTTCTCTCCGAGATGTTCGTTGATTTCTACGCATGACGCGGCACCTATGGCCGCGAAACTTATAACTGCAAGTCGGCAAACCCTGCCGAAAGATTTGAAATTCATTTTATATACTGTCGTAAAAACTATTATAATCCTCTATGTATGAGCCGTTTGTAATGGCTTCACCATTGAACGGAAGAATAGGCAGACCGGATTTTTTGCTGAATTCAACAAGCTCCGGCTCCACCTGCTCTGCTCCCATTATGATTCCGTCAGAGTGGCGGATTGCCAGTTTAGCAAGATTTATGCCTGTAGGCTCGTCCATTACGTCAAGATCCCCGGCACTGACGCCTCCGAAAAGGATGCAGTCCTTCAAATCGGCAGGGAATTGCTCGGTAGGGGTGTCGTCATAGAGGGAAAGAACGACTTTGCTGTTCGAGAAAATAGGGTCGTCCTTGTATGCTTTTTTGAGATATAGCGGAAGAATATGGGAAATCCATCCGTGGCAATGGATGATGTCCGGAGCCCAGCGGAGCTTCTTCACGGTTTCGAGCACGCCTCTGGCGAAGAAGATTGCCCTCTCCCCGTTGTCCTTGAAAAACTCTCCGTTTTCATTGCGGAAAATGCTCTTGCGGTGAAAATAATCCTCATTGTCAATGAAATACACCTGCATTCTTGCTGCAGAAATGGATGCAACCTTGATTACAAGAGGCCTGTCAACATCATTGATGATGATATTCATTCCCGAGAGCCTGATGACCTCGTGAAGCTGGTTTTTCCTTTCATTGATGCAACCATAGCGGGGCATGAATGATCTGATTTCCTTCTTGCGCTCCTGAATTCCTTGCGGGAGGAACCTTCCGATTGAGGACATGGTTGTCTCAGGGAGATATGGAAGAATCTCCGAGTTGACAAAAAGGACTCTTTTGGCTGTATTACCCATATACGTCGTATTTAGTGACAAAATATCCACAAAGATAAGAATTTTTTTTGATATTTCACTATCTTTGCCGCCTATGGAACACACTGACAATAAGATAATGAGACGCAGGCTGGCCAATGCCTACCTGTCTTCAGTCATAAGCATAAGTCTTGTATTGCTTCTTGTAGGCGTGGCTGCGATGCTGCTGGTCAATGCCAAAGGGGTGTCGGACTATTTCAAGGAGAACATGCAGGTGTCAGTCCTCCTCAAGCAGAACGTTGAGGAAGATGATGCGCTGGACTTTCGCTCTGACCTTGAAAAGTATCCTTTCATAAAGGCGACGGCTTTCATTTCACAGGAGCAGGGCAGGCGTGAGATGGAGGAACTGCTCGGAAGCGATTTCCTGGACGTGTTTGAAACTTCTCCGATTCCGATGTCCATCGACATAACCCTGAATGCCGATTATGTTTCCGCTGACAGCCTTGAAGTCGTGCGGGCAACCGTGAGCAAGTCCCCGATTGTGGATGAGATTGTGTATCAGACCTCTCTGGTTGAGGCCCTCAATGCAAACCTAAGCAAGATTTCCCTCGGTCTGGGAGTCTTGATTGCTCTTCTGCTCTTCATCTCCTTCGTTCTTATAAACAACACTGTCAGGCTGAACGTCTTTGCCCGCCGTTTCACAATCCACACAATGAAGCTCGTCGGTGCCACGAAGTCGTTCATTCGTGCTCCTTTCCTCGTTCAGGCGGTGTTCCAGGGCATATTTTCATCGTTCATAGCGATTCTTGCCCTTGTCGGAATACTCTATCTGATGAGGAACGAATTTGCCCAGCTCTTCCAGATTTTCCGTCTGGACCTGCTCCTGATTGTTATGGGCATTGTCGTGGCAAGCGGCATCATAATCTGCTTTGTAAGTACATGGATTGTCGTCGGAAAGCTTGTGTCGTTGAAAAAAGATGATTTGTATTATTGATAAACATGAATATTATGGATAATAAGGATAATTCACGTATGGCCATGAGCCCCAAGGGATTGAGAGTCCTTCTTATAGGTTTTATCGTTATGGTTTCAGGCTATATCTTAATGACCGGAGGCTCAAGTGACGACCCTCAGGTGTTCAATTATGCCATGTTCGACTTCAGGAGGCTTGTGGCTGCTCCGGTGGTAATTGTGCTAGGCATAATCATCGAAATAGTCGCAATAATGAAGGTCTGGAAAACAAAGGAGGAATAGGTATGGAATGGTATGAAGGTATAATTCTTGGTCTGATTCAGGGACTTACGGAGTTTCTTCCGGTCAGCAGCAGCGGCCATCTTGTGATAGGCCGCGAACTTCTCGGCATCGAAGCGTCAGAAGACCTTGTGTTCGAGGTGCTTGTGCATGCTGCTACGGTTTTGAGCACGATTGTGGTTTTCCGCAAGCAGATTTGGGGCCTGCTCAAAGGTTTTTTCAAGTTCAAATACAATGATGAGACTGACTATCTGCTCAAGATAGCCGTGTCCATGATACCTGTCTTTATCGTCGGTGTATTTTTCAAGGATTTCGTTGAGGGTCTTTTCGGCTCTCTGACAGCAGTCGGATGTGCGCTCATGGTTACTGCTCTCCTTCTTGCCTTCTCTGACCTTGCATCAAAACCCGGCAGGGCTCCGTTCCTTCCTGCGGGAAAGGAATATCGCAACGGAATCTCATACTGGCAGGCCTTCGTTGTCGGCCTAGGTCAGGCAATTGCCGTGGCTCCCGGCCTGTCGCGTTCCGGTACTACGATTTCAACTGGTCTGATTTGCGGTGTGAGAAGGGACGTGATGGCTCAGTTCTCCTTCCTGATGGTGCTTGTGCCAATTCTCGGTGAAGCCTTCCTCGATGTTGTCGGCGGTGATTTCACGGCTTCGTCGGTAGGGGCCCTCCCTCTCGTGCTCGGGTTCATATCTGCCTTTATATCAGGACTTTTCGCCTGCAAGGTCATGATTGCTCTTGTCAAGAAGGCCAAACTCAGCTGGTTTGCTCTCTACTGCGCAATCGTTGCGCTTTGTATCTTCATCTTCGGATAATCTCCCATGGAGCGCTCCCTGTCATATTTCGTGGCTGACGTCCATCTTGGTCTGGATGTGGCTGACCCTTATGACCGGGAGCAGCGTTTTGTGGATTTCCTGAGGTCTCTGCCCCCTCAGACGGAGGCTTTGTACCTTCTGGGGGACATCTGGGATTTCTGGTATGAATACCGTGATGTCGTCCCGAAGGGATATGTGCGGGTGTTCGGTGCCCTGGCCGACTTGATGGACAGGGGTGTGAAGGTATATTTCTTTCAGGGGAATCATGATGTATGGACATATTCCTATTTTGAGGAACTGGGAATGACACGCCTCGAACAGCCTTGTCTTGTGACCATCGGCGGGGAAGTCTTCTGTCTGGGTCATGGTGATGGTCTGGGTCCGGTCCCGTTTGGCTACCGTTTCCTCCGCGGCTTGTTCCACAACAAGGTGGCACAGTTCCTTTTCAGCCTCCTGCATCCGTGGATTGCATTCCGTCTTGGCAACGGCTGGTCCCGAAGCAATCGCCTAACCCACGATTCCGAATATGTTTTCCAGGGAGAGGATGAACCTCTGTATAAATTTGCCCTGGAATACTCCAGGGCCCACAAAGTGGACCATTTCGTCTTCGGTCACTACCATGTGTCAGTTGATGAGCCCCTTCCGACCGGCGCCCGCCTTCACATCGTAAAAGACTGGCTAAACTCCTCCCCATACCTCTGCTACGACTCCCATTCCCGCCGCTTCCTGTAGTCCAATGTACCCTTGGACTATGCCGGGATGGTTTTCAGAGATATTCCTTGGGGATGTCGATGACGGGAGGGTCCTGCCAGAAGAGGGAGAAGTAGAAGGCCTGGAAATCGCCGGCTTCCCAGATTTCCACGAGTTCTTCGACGGCCTTGTCTTCGCCTTCGGGATCGTAGGGCTTCTTGAGGTTCGAGCCGAAAAGTTTGGCGATACCCTGCCAGAAACCTGCTGCGATGCCATTTTTGTAATCTCTTATAATATTATAGGATGACTTTCCGACTTCCCTGTCAATCAGTTTCATAAGCATTGCCCCCTGGCTGACGGTCAGGGATCGGAGCGGCTTTTCAAAGACGTTGAAGAGTTCGCTCTGCACTTCGTTTATGTATCTCTCGCGTTTGCCTCGTTTCAGATTGTCCGCGGCGATGGTGCTGTCTGCCCGGGCCACGAGCTTTCGTGCGACTAGAGCGTAGGGGTAGGTCTTGCTGAAATTGTGGACGAGGCGGTAGTACTTCCTCCATTCGCGGCCTTTCTGCTTCGGCACGCGGGCATAGACCTTCGAGGCTGGCAGCTCGTCAATGTAGATTGTATCCTTCCCCTGTATTATATACTGCAGGTAATTGTCTTCCTTGGTGGACATGCGCGGCATGGATGCAGCCTTCGCTGGGCGTGTCCTGGAGGGGGCCTGCTTCCTGCTTTGGGGGGATGCATCTGCCCGGGCGGCAGTCAGAAGTGTCGCCAGTGTGAGCAGTATTATGGTTCTTCCTTTCATAAAATGCATGTGTGCAAAGGTCGCAAATATAACAATTCTTTTAAAAAGCCGATATTCCAGCACCGTGAATGCCCAAGATGAACAGGAGGATTCGCACTATGTCGAAAATGCATTGATAAAAATATCAACCAAGTTTGTAACTCCATGAAATGCCGTTAGTTAGCGTGTAAGAAATGCGGTCGAAAAAGTTGAAATATTTTGTAAAAAATGTTTGTAATTCAGAAATTTTTACTACCTTTGCAACCCGTTAATTGAGGACCACTCCGCCCAACCAGCTGATACTCAATTAGTTAGGGATATTGTGAAATATTTTACTAAAGTAATAGAGCAATGTTACAACCAAAGAAAACAAAATTCAGAAGGCAGCAGAAAGGCCGTATGAAAGGTCTTGCCCAGAGAGGCAACCAGCTTGCATTCGGTTCTTTCGGTATCAAGACCTTGGAGAACTGTTGGCTTACAGGCCGTCAGATCGAGGCTGCACGTCAGGCTGTATCACGTTACATGAAACGTGAAGGAAAGATCTGGATCAGAATTTTCCCTGACAAGCCTTACACCAAGAAACCTGCCGAAGTCCGAATGGGTAAAGGAAAGGGTAACCCGGAGGGATTCGTATGCCCTGTAACCCCTGGACGTATTCTTATTGAGGCTGAGGGCGTATCTCTCGAGATCGCAAAAGAGGCACTTCGTCTCGGAGCTCAGAAGCTTCCTGTCACTACGAAGTTCGTAGTACGCAGAGACTATGTGGAATAATTTAATGGAGAAGAAAATGAAAGCATCTGAAGTACGCGAAATGTCAATCGCTGATCTGCGTGAGCGCATCGAGATTGAAAAGGCAAACCTCGATACAATGAAGATTAACCATACAATCTCTCCATTGGAGGATACATCGAAAATTGCCAAGGCACGCAAGGACATCGCACGCATGATGACCATCCTGGCAGAAAAAGAGAAACAGAACTAATAAATGAGAATTCCTATGGAAAGAAATCTTCGTAAGGAAAGAATAGGTGTGGTGGTCAGCAACAAGATGGACAAATCCATCGTAGTTGCGGTAGCAAGAAAAGAGAAGCACCCTATCTACGGCAAGTTCGTAAAAAAGACCACTAAGTTCGTTGCTCATGATGAGAAGAACGAGTGCAGCGAGGGCGATACAGTTCGCATCATGGAGACTCGTCCTTTGAGCAAGACAAAGAACTGGAGATTAGTAGAAATCGTAGAAAAAGTTAAATAGCAATGATACAGCAGGAATCACGTTTACAGGTGGCTGACAACAGCGGTGCAAAGGAAGTTCTTTGTATCAGGGTACTTGGAGGTACACGCCGCCGTTATGCAAAGGTGGGCGACAAAATCGTAGTTGCAGTTAAGAGCGCTATCCCTGGCGGTGACGCCAAGAAGGGCTCAGTTTCAAAGGCTGTAGTTGTCCGCACCAAGAAAGAAATCCGCAGACCGGACGGTTCATACATCCGTTTTGATGATAATGCTTGCGTTCTCCTGAACAACGCTGGCGAGGTTCGTGGAACACGTATCTTCGGCCCTGTTGCAAGAGAGCT
>CALZOR010000016.1 GCA_945827785.1 uncultured Bacteroidales bacterium
ACGGCGACCACCGAGATCTACACAATGCATATCGTCGGCAGCTTCAGATGTTTATAATAGACATAGCTACCACTTGCCACCTCCGCCACCTCCGCCGAAGCTGCCTCCGCCAAAGCCTCCGAAGCCGCCTCCTCCGAAGCTTCCGCCACTGAAACCGCCGAAGCTTCCGCCTCTTCCGCTGCCCGGGCCGAAGATGATTGTGGGGCCGCTGCTTCCTCTTCCGCCGGTGCTTCCGCCGCTGTTGCCGCCTCCTTTGCTTTTGAATGCAGCGATGATCATAATTGCGATTATCAGCGCGAAAAAGAGGCCGATAAACATGAAGAAAGCTTCATCATCGTCTTCCTCAGCCACTGAAATTTCTCCGCTTGCATATCTCATCAGCAGCCTGCAGGCGTCATAGATTCCTCCGTAATAGTCGTCAACCTTGAATTTCGGAATCATCGTTTCACGGACGATCCTGGTAGCGATTACATCAGGGATGGCGCCTTCAAGTCCGTAGCCGACTGCAATGAATGCATCTCCAAAGGAATCCGGAGTCTTGGGCTTTACGAGCACTACGATTCCATTGTTGAAATCAGCCTTGCCGACCTTCCAGTCAAGCCCGATGCGCGTAGCATATTCGCTTGAATCATAGCCTTCGAGGTCGTTTACCGTTACAACTGCTATCTGGTTGGATGTGGTGTCGCTGAAAGTCACGAGCATGTCTTCCAACTCTGCCTTCTGGGCAGGTCTGAAGAGCCCGGCAAAGTCGTTCACGAGCCTCTCCGGCACGGGCTTGGACGGGATTGCAGAAGCTGTTGAACAAAACAGAACAGCCCCGATAAGTATCAGGGCTGCCCATATTGATTTCGATGAAAATTTCATTATCATCTTATTTAGAATTCAACCTTTGGTGCTGTGGCAGCTCCTTCCTGAGCCTGGAAATATCCCTTGGTCTCGAAGTTGAAGATTGAAGCGAGAATGTTGTTAGGGAATTTCCTTATCATAGTGTTATAGGCTCTTGCAGAATCGTTGAATTTCATCCTTTCAGTGGTGATTCTGTTTTCTGTGCCTTCGAGTTGTGCCTGAAGGTCGCGGAAGTTCTCGTTTGCCTTGAGGTCAGGATAATTTTCTGTAATCATGAGCAGGCGTCCGAGTGCATTTGAGAGTTCTCCCTGTGCTTTGTTGAATTTTTCAAGTGCATCCGGGCTGAGATTCTCGGGATTTACGGTAACCTGTGTTGCCTTTGACCTTGCTTCGATAACACCTTCAAGGGTTTCAGACTCATGTTTTGCATATCCTTTTACGGTTGCAACGAGGTTCGGGATGAGGTCAGCCCTTCTCTGATAGACGTTTTCAACCTGTGCCCAGGCAGCACCCACTCCTTCTTCTGCTGTCACCATTCTGTTATATGAATTCTTGCACCAGAAGAACAGTGCAAGTACTACTGCCGCAATGACAGCAAGTGTGATCATTCCATTTTTTGTCATAATGCTTGATGTTAAGTTAAGTTATTTTATTTTACGCATCTTACGGATGCTCCGAAATATTTCTTGTCTGCTTTTCCGATTTTAAGCTCGGATGACTTCTGATAGAGGTATCTGTAATAGGCTTCGTCTGCCGATGCATCGTCTGCCGTCCAGAAGGTGGCATATTCATAAAGGCCTTTGAAACTTGCCTCAGGATAGAGAAGGTCCAAATGAGTGTCTGCCTCCGGTGATGAAGCCTTTTCTCCGAGGTTGGCATATCCGACAGGAATCATAGCCAGTCTGCTCTCGTTGGTCGGGTCACCGACTTCCCTCCAGTAGGTCCACATTGTGTAGGAGTTGAATGACACGTTTGCCATCAGTTTTGCTGCAATGCCTGGAATATTTGAATGGGCCTCTGTCTGAGCATCTGCTCCAAGGGCTTTGCAGAGTTCTGTCCATTCCGCATCGGTCGGAAGCCTCCATCCAGATGGACAAGCGCTGACTGCCTGCTCGTAGCTGTAGAATTTTCCGAATACATTTTCCATCGCTCGTGCTCTGCGGAATGGTTCGCCTGCACCGGTTTCGAGATTGTGCCTCATCCATTTCAGACCGCCTATTTCATGATAATAATAATCTATGCCGTCAATGGTTTCATGCGGGTCGTTCGGAAGAATCTGCCTTCCCTTCACTGAACCTTCCAGGCCGCCTTTGACAACAGTCACATAATTGCTTCCGGAGAGTGACGAGTAGCCTGATTCAGCAAAGGCTGAGCAGTAGATGGTGTATGTCCCGAGGGAGTCCGGGAATGTATATGTAAATGAACTGTCCTGCTGGCTTCCCTGGCCTGGAGTCTTTACGGTGTCGCTTTTTTCCATGACAGGGGATACCTTCCAATAATATCCGAGGTCTCCGCCATCCGGATGTTTCGCTCCTTTGGGTGTCATCTTCAATGCAGTGCCTGGTACTACGAACTCCGGAGCAGAAAACTTGAGGCTGCCGTTCAGGGATGGAGTGACTGTCGTGTCCTCTTTCTTTTTGCATGAGGCCGCCGCTGCGACAATCAGCGCTGTAAGTGTAAATGATTTCAGTAGGTTGAATTTCATTTTTATGTATAACGTTTCTAATCTTATTTAAATTTTATTGAAGTCAATTTTGCAAATATGGCAATTTTCCGCAAATAAACGCCCCTTTTTAGCAAATACTTTGCCAAAATACGCCTCGACAGCGTCCATGATATCTCCTAAATTGTTTTATATTTGTGCCGAATTATCGATTTGGATGCGGATGAACAGAATAATCATATTGCTGGCAATGACAGTCATCGTTTCATGTGTGCCCCGTGAGAACTGGTGCACGATTACAGGATATGCTCAAGGCGGAACTTATGCCGTGAAGGCTGACCTTTCGCAGTCGGACATCCGCCCCCGGGAACTGAAGGACTCTGTTGAAGCAATACTCTCGGCAATAGACAAATCCGTTTCAGGTTACAACAAGGGCTCCCTGCTGTGCCGCCTGAATGCAGGAGAGCGAATAAGGCCGGACGGCATCCTGATGGACCTTTATCGGAAATCATATCAAATCTATTGCAGCACAGATGCTTATGTGGATGTCGCCAGTGCTCCTCTTTATGATATTTGGGGCTTTGGATTCAAAAGCGGCGAATTCCCGTCAGACGAAACTGTAGCAAAGACCATTGCCTCTTCCGGCATGGACAGGCTGGTCCCTGATATGCAGGCCGTGCTTGATTCCAACGGCATGCTCGATGCTCATGACCTCCTTCTTCCGGGAAAGGGCAGCGCACTCCCGAAACTCAATTTCAATGCTGTTGCCCAGGGTTACAGTTCTGACCTTGTAGCTTCATTCCTGAAAAAGAAAGGAGTGCGTGACATGATGGTAGATATAGGGGAGATCTATTGCCAGGGACATAATCCACAGGGAAAAAGCTGGACCCTCGGTATAGACCGTCCCTTGGACGGGAACAATACCCCCGGGGCGGATTTGCAGGGAATATTCCACGCTCCATCAACTCCTTGTGGCATAGTGACTTCCGGCAATTATCGCAAATTCTACATCCGTGACGGCAAGAAATATGCGCACACTGTCAATCCGAAAACGGGCTATCCTGTTTCGCATCAGCTGCTCAGCGCTACTGTAGTGGCGCCGGACTCATTCACGGCTGATGCCCTCGCAACCTATTGCATGGTCATCGGCCCGGAAGCAGCCAAGGCTTTTGTCTTGTCCAGGAACGACATAGAAGCCTGCCTTATCTTTGCAGATGGAGATTCCACCTCTTCATGGTGCTCGAAAGGTTTTGTTCTCGAAGAGCAGGTCAGATAGGACCCTCGCCTTGGCCATCATATCCCGCTTATGACATTGAGTATGAATGTCATGGAATCGGAAAGAAATTCCGTGATGGACAGAAATATCTGAGGGCATGAGCCGAAAACCGTGCCGCATGCCAGACAAAGCAGGGCAGCAGGGATAAGCAGGCCTGCAATCGGAGCCGCAAGAAGATTTGTCAGGAGAAAATATTGGGGAAAAGTCCCGAAGTGGAACCAGGCAAGGACTCCTGCGCTTGCCTGACAGGCTATTGAAAGCGCTGCCATACTCCATATCTTATACATGATTCCTGCACCGGACTTCTCATCCTCGGGTGATATTGTCCATATATCCCTAAGCGGAGGATAAATCCATGCGATTCCTGCCATTGCCGCATAGGAAAGCTGGAAACCGATGCTCGTGACTGCGGTAGGGAACAGTGTCAGATGCACAAGAAGTCCCGCCATAAGAATCCTGCTCAGCTTGCGCGTTCGGTGGAACATGGCCGCTGATTCTCCCAATGCAATGAAGATAAAGGCCCTCGTGATTGAGTCCCCGGCTCCCGTGGACAGGGTATAGAAACCGCAAATCATTATGCTCAGCACGCTGCCGGCAATTCTCGAAAGACGGCTTCCTCCTGCAAGCGAGAGCAGTTTTTTCACTATCCCATATATGATTCCAAGATGCAGTCCCGAAAGTGCAAGTATGTGTGAGGCCCCGCTGCTTCGGAAAATCTGCACCGTATCGGGGCTGAGCGAACTCCTGTTGCCGGTCAGTAGTGCCTTGACAAGTGCGTTTGTCCGGGGATTCCTGAATGCCATGGCATCTGTTGCATCCTGCATCCTCTGACCTAATCTTCCGGCAAATGACATCAGCGAGCCTTCGCAGTCTGAAATTGAAAGCAGGTGTCCGGAAAAGCCGCATGACAGTCCGCAGAAGATTGCCGTGGCAATAATCAGAAACAAGGGATTCCGGACCCCAGTTCCCGGAATGTCTCCCGTACGGGATAAGGAAATACCGGATGAAGCAATATGGACAAGGATGGCCAGAAATGCTGCAGCAAAGATGAAACTTGCTGATGCCAGGGCTGTTACTGCACGGGCATATATTCCTGAAAAATAGACAGCCGCGGCTGTTGCTGCGGCAAAAGGAAACGTGAACGCTGCAATGTCTCTCTCCTCAACCATCATGTTTTAGTATTTGTTTGCGAAAATACTATTATTTGTCTAACTTTGCAAGGCTGTGCGTGATTTTGCTGACAGATTGAAATCAAAAACGGCATAATCGGAAATAAAAACACTTAAATATAACAACATGATAATCTTAGTATTAAATTGCGGAAGTTCCTCCCTCAAATACCAGCTTCTGGACATGAAGGGAGATGAAGTTTATGATCTCCTTGCCAAAGGTCTTGTAGAGAGAATCGGAATGGAAGTGGGATGCCTTAAACATCAGGCTGCCGGAAAGGAAAAAATAGTTAAGGAAATGCCGATTGCTGACCATACTGTCGGAATCAAGGCTGTCCTCGAAGCACTTACAGACAAAGAATCTGGATGCCTTTCAACTCTTGAAGACATCGAGGCTGTAGGCCATCGCGTGGTTCATGGAGGAGAAGAGTTCTTCTGCAGCCAGCTCATAGACGAGAACGTGATTGCACAGATTGAGAAATGCTCGGATATCGCACCTCTGCACAACCCTGCCAACCTCCTCGGAATCAGGGCCGTATCTGATGTTCTTCCTACAGTTCCGCAGGTGGCTGTCTTCGATACTGCATTCCATCAGAGCATGCCTGAGTATGCATATATGTATGCACTCCCTTACGAGTACTATGACAAATACCGCATCCGCCGCTACGGTTTCCATGGCACCAGCCACAGATATGTCTCAGCGAAAGGAGCAAAATTTGCCGGACTTGACCTTGGATACTCAAAGATTATCACCTGCCACCTCGGAAACGGCAGTTCGATTTCGGCAGTTGCTAACGGCAAGTCAATCGACACTTCAATGGGCTTCACCCCGCTTGAGGGAATCATCATGGGAACTCGATGCGGAAACATTGACCCTGACGTAGTTACATATATTCAGGAAAAGGAAGGCCTCTCAGCGGCCGAGGTCAGCAAGGTCCTAAACAAGAAGAGCGGATTCGCTGGCCTTTCATGTGTGTCTTCAGATGCTCGTGACCTCGATGCAGCAGCCAACGCTGGTGACCACAAGGCAAAGCTCACTCTCAAGAAACTTACATACGACATCACCAAGTACATCGGAGCCTACACTGCTGCCATGAACGGTGTTGACCTTATTGTCTTCACGGGAGGCATCGGAGAGAACAACAGCCGTCTGCGCCGTCGTGTCTGCGAAAACCTCACATATCTCGGACTCAAGTTCGATTATGAGGCAAACGTCGCAACCGGCAGGGATGTGATGATTTCACTCCCTGACTCGAAAGTCAAGGTTGCAGTCATCACTACAAACGAGGAACTTGTCATCGCTCAGGATACGATGCATATAGTCCTTAACGAAGAAGAATAATGTTCACTTGCTTTTCAGATATTTTTTCGTCCCTTGCATCTGAAGGGACGAAAAAACGCATGATTACAGCCTGGGGAGTTGATTCGCATACCATTGCAGCAGCCTCCCAGGCTGTTTCACTTGGAATCGTTGATGTCACATTGGTCGGAGACAGGGCATTGATTGAAAAGGTATGCGCTGAGGAAGGCATTGACATGGACAAATTCGGGATAGTCCACATTCCGGAGGAAAACAAGGCGGTAGCCGAGGCGGTCCGGATGGTCCGTGAGGGACAGGGAGACCTTCTGATGAAGGGACTCTGCTCGACGGATAAGTTCATCAGGGCAATTCTCAACAAGGAAACCGGGCTCCTTCCTCCGAAGGGAACCCTCACCCATGTGGGCGTAATCGAGAATCCGAACTACCACAAACTTCTTTTCCTGGGAGATATGGCTGTGATTCCGGCACCGGATTTCAAGCAGAAGCAAATCATTATGGGACACCTTGTTGCAACTGCCCATGCAGCTGGAATTGCGCTTCCTAAAGTTGCAATCATAGCTGCTTCAGAGCAGATGCTTACAAGCATGCCGGCCTGCATGGAAGCCGCCCAGCTCGCCAAGATGGTGGACAGGGGACAGATAAGAGGCTGCATAGCAGACGGACCTCTTGCTCTTGACGTCGCGATAGACCGGGAATCATGCGAAATAAAGGGCCTGTCAAGCCCGGTAGGCGGGGATGCAGACTGCCTTCTCTTTCCGAACATCGAGTCTGCAAATGTATTTTATAAGACCAACTCCAAGCTGGTCAAAGGAGTGAAACAGTCCGGCATGATGGTGGGCGCAAAGGTACCATGCGTGCTCTCCAGCCGTGCTGACAGTATAGATACCAAACTGAATTCCATTGCAATAGCTGCAATGTCCGCTAAATAAATTTATTATGAAAGGCAGGATACTTGTCATCAACACCGGTTCCACATCGACAAAAATCGGTTTCTATGAAGATGGACAGAAGTCCTTCGAGCAGAATATCACTCTGGATAAGGCTGTTCTTGCCAAATATTCATCCGTGATGGACCTCGACCTTGAATGTCGGGATGCCATCATGGAATTTTTATCTTCGAAGTCCATATCGGTTGATTCGATAGACATAGTTATGGCGAGAGGCGGACTGATTACTCCGGTTGTTACCGGAATCTACGAAGTAAACAAGGCCATGTGCGATACCCTCCGCACGGGCCGCGACGGTGTCCATGCCTGCAATCTGAGCGCCATCATAGCCTTTGACATGGCCGAGAGCATCAATCAGAGCCGCTTGGCCAAAGGTGACTCCAGAGTCTGCAAAGCCTATATCGCAGACCCTCCAATGGCGGATGAAATGCTCCCTGAACTGAAACTTGGAGGGCGGCCGGAGTTCCCTCGCAGAACTCTCTTCCACGCACTCAACTCAAGGGCAGTAGTGAGGCGTTATGCAGCATCCAAAGGACTGACCAACAAGGATGTAACTGTCATCGTGGCACACCTTGGAGGTGGAACGTCCGTTTCAGTTCACCGTCATGGACTTGTAATCGATACGACGGATTCTCTCGGCGGTGACGGACCGATTACTCCGGAACGGGCAGGAACAGTCCCGGCATTCCCGCTTGTTGAAATGTGCTTCAGCGGGAAATACACAAAGGAGCAGATTAAGAAAATGCTTGTGGGAGAGGGAGGTGCGATGGCATATTTCGGAACTAAGGATTTCAGGGAAATAGCCTCACGCGCTGCCGGAGGAGATTCTCAGGCTTCGCTTTTCCTGAGGGGCTACTGCGCGAGCGTTGCCAAATACATAGGCTATTTTTCCACTGACGTATCCGGTAAGGTAGATGCAATCATTCTGACAGGCGGAATCGCCAACAATAAGGATATTACCGATGAAATTGCTTCAAGAGTCGGTTTCATTGCTCCGGTAGTCATCTATCCAGGTGAAAATGAGCTTGCTTCGCTTGCCGAGAACGGATATGGCATACTTTCAGGCGAATTCAGGGTGCGTCAGTATGATCCGGACCGCATTCTTGATGAAGATTAGCTATTTGCCTTCGAACATGTCCCGGCGTGGCAGTTTGCTGCCGTACTGCTGACGCAGCTTCTTGAACAGCTCGTCTGTGTACTTGGTCTGTGATGGCCCCTTCCAAGTGCTGGTGTTTGTAATCATGATCCAGCATTCCCCGTCAGGGAAACATTTAACAAGCGCACTTGTGCCTGAAAGGGTTCCCGTCCTGCTCCAGCCCTTCCTTGGATTGGTGTCGTTCCATCCGAGCGAATATGTATCCTTGTCCATATACTCGGTCATCTGCCTGACGGCTTCCTTCGAAATGATGTCCGGAACCTCGTCCCGCCCGTCAATAGACGCCACAAATCTCGCAAGCTCGACAGGGGAGCCGCACCATGCACCGGCTCCTGAGAGCAGTGTGATGTCATTTCCGCCATAGCATCTTTCCACGGTCCTTCCGCTGCGGTTGTATTCCTCTATATATTTGCCCTCTCCTTCGTTGGTGTAGTATCTTACCTCGTTCTTGCGCTTGTCCTCATAGTAGATTCCTGCTATGTGCATGTCGTAACATCCTGCCTTTTGCAAAACTTCCTTCTGGATGAATTTCTCGTAAGGCATTCCGGACACCTTCTCGATTATCCTGGATAGAAGCAGGTAGCCGAAGTTTGAATATTTCTGCCAGCTTCCCGGCTTGAAGCGCAGGGACTGCCTCATAACAAGCCCGATATAGTCTTCGGCAGAAGGAGCATGGTCAAGTTTCAACTGGTGCATCACGTCGCGGGAAGAGAAAAGCGGGTCTCTGCGGAATCCAGCCTGATGTCTCAGTAGGTGCTCCACCGTGATTTTCTTGTAATTTCTGTCCCTGAACTTGTATATGGTATCATTCAGAATTCCGGTAGGTCCAAACACCGTGTCCTTTATGGAGAGCATGCCCTTGTCCTGAAGGACCATGATCCCGGCTGCGGTTATGAGTTTTGAAACGGAAGCCATTCTCAAGATATTTCCCGGTTCCATCCTCAGTTCTTTCTCCTCGTCAGCCCATCCAAAGCCTTTCGCATAGAGGAGCGAGTCGTTCCTCATGATTGCAAGAGAAGCTCCCTTCATCCACCATTTTCTCAGATAGGCTTCAACTTTCCTGTCCATTCCCTCAAGTTCTTCAATCTGGGACATATCATTGGTAATCAGTTCGTTGAGCTTGATACGTGCTTCGACCTTGATGGGTTCTGCATCGCCCTTGCTCCGGCTGCTTGCCAGAAGGATGACAACTCCTATGGCAACCGCAATAATTGCCAGAGCCAGAATCGTTTTTCTTGACAGTTTAAAAGGTATATGTTCTTGCAATATTCCCATCGGTTATAGTTTTCCGCTTTTTTTAGCAAAATCAATGATGAAATCGGCAGTTCCCTCAATGCCGAGTATGGATGAATCCATACACAGATTATATGTTGAAGCAACGCCCCAGTTCCCGAAAGTATAGTAGTTGTAGTAATCTTCTCTCTCCTTGTCCTTCTTCTCGATGAAACTCAGTGCTTTTTCTGGGCAGGATTCACCTCGTTCGCACACTCTTTTGATTCTCTCCTCGATTGGAGCAGTCAGGAAGACATTGAGTATGAATTCCTTGTCACGGAGGATATAATCCGAGCATCTTCCGACAAATATGGCGGAACCTTGCTCGGCAATCTGCTTGATCGTCTCGCTCTGCATCTTGAAAAGTTCGTTTTCGCTGGTATAGTCCCTGCCGAACGGGCCGTTGAAGACAGTCTTCAGCGAGAAGAAATGCCTTGTCTCGTCATTTTCCTTGAACAGGTTTTCGCTGAAACCGCTGTCCTGGGCTGCCTTGTTTATGAGTTCAACGTCATAAACCGGGATATTCAACTTTCTGCCCAGCTCACGTGCAACTGCAAGTCCGCCGCTTCCGAACTGTCGTCCTATATTTATAACTATGTGTCTCATAGGCTTTTAGAGTTTACTTCCCAATATCGTGGGATCATCCCCGTCATTAAGTTTGCCAAGTTTCCTGAACAGTCTTCCCAGAAGGACAGCCGTCATGACAAAGGCCAGAAAGTCCGAAATCGGAAAACTCATCCATATACCCTTGCCTCCGAATTCCAAAGGAAGGAGATACAGAAGCGGAAGGAGGATGAGAATCTGTCTTGACAATGAAAGGAGGATGGACTTGTTTACCATACCAAGGCATTGGAAAAGGTTGGTTGAAATCATCTGGAAGCCTACAAGGAAGAACATCAGGTTCATGATTCTGAGGCTTTCGGATGCCATGTCCAGAAGTTCAGGGTCGCTTGTAAATACGCTTGCTGCGATTCTTGGGGCAAACACGCTAAGCAGGCAGCAAATCGTGGTGACGACGGTGGCCATAATCGCAGTCTTCTTGAACACTTCCTTCACCCTTGAATATTTCCTCGCACCGTAGTTGTAGCCGGCAATTGGCTGCATGCCCTGGTTGAATCCGATGCAGATCATCACGAACATGAAGGTAAGCCTGTTGCAGATTCCGTAGGAGCCGATGCCCAGGTCACCGCTGTATTTGCGAAGCTGCTGGTTGATGAAAAGGGTTACCAGACAGGCTGCAGAGTTCATCAAGAATGGACCGAAACCTATTGACAATGAGTCTTTTGCAATCCTGCGGTCCAATCTGAAATATCCTTTTTCGAAATGTGGAATCCTTGTTTTCCGGCTGAAATGGTGCATGACTACAACCAGCGCAAGGGTCTGTGAAATTACCGTTGCCCAGGCCGCTCCGCTGATGCCCATGTCGAATACGAATATGAACAGAGGGTCGAGAGCTGTATTGAAAAGTACTGTGAAAATTGTAAGTCCCATTGCCTTCTTCGGATTGCCGGCAGAACGCATGAGATTGTTCAGACCAAAGTACAGATGAGTAATCACGTTTCCATAAAGGATGATTTTCATGTACTCCTTTGCGTATGGAAGGGTATTCTCGCTGGCTCCGAAGAAATAAAGTATGGGGTCAATGAAAATCAGGGCGGCAGCCATGAAGAGGATACTGATGATTGTATTGAGAGTCAATACATTGCCGAGAACCTTGTCAGCCGCTTTATAGTTGTGCTGGCCCAGAAGGACGCTCATGATCGTTGCTCCTCCGAGCCCTACCAATGTGCCGAAGGCGGTGGAAAGGTTCATCAGGGGGAAGGTCACTGCCAGTCCGGAGATGGCAAGCGGCCCCACGCCATGGCCGATGAAGATGCTGTCGACCATGTTGTAGAGTGATGATGCTGTCTGTGCTATGATTGCCGGCAGTGCATACTGCTTGAGAAGCTTGCCGATTTTTTCCGTTCCTAGTTCAGTCGGTGCTGAGGATGCTGCCATTATTATAGTTTTCCTTAGTCTTCAGGTTCTTCAACAATTTCAATTTCAAAAATGAGAGGGGAGTAGGTAGGAATCGTGCTTCCGCTGCCGGAAACTCCATATCCGAGTGCTGATGTGAACATGCCTATGCCCTTTTCCATCGGCCGCATCTGCCAGAGGGTGAGGGCAAAGCCTGTGATAACCGACGATCCGCTCAATTCGATGCTTGTGGCCTCCTCTGCCCATTTAACCTTTACCGGACTGTAACCCTTTGTGGATGAATAGATTCCATTATCCTTGGCTACCTTTTCCACAGTGGTGTCGAAGACCTGGCCGTTGAGGAGCCTTCCTGTGTAATTGATATAGATTGTGGTATCGGAAGGGAATGCCGTGGTATCGACAGGGTCGGCGAGTCTTCTGTAGTACATGCCCTTGTATCCTTCGACAGTATCCTTGACCGTCATGTCGGCAAATATTTCGGGATGGTGGCTCATATACCTGCCCATACTGTCAATCTGCCATTGGATTACATCTGTTGTAAAGTCCACTATATCAAACTCATAGATAAAATTGTCGCTGTCCGTGGATGTGCTTTCGTACTCTTCCTTCGTGTCGAAGAGCTCGCTTGTCATGAGCCACCCCGGGATTGCCGCCCTGACATGGCCTCCGGTGTGCATACCGATCAGGAGTTCAGAAACTCCTCTCTGGATGTATCCGTCCGTGATTTCCATTATCTTGGGGCCATAGTAGTTGCCTTCAACATAGGTACCAAGCTTTCGGGCTGTGTTTTCATCCGTGTAGCTTCCGATGGTTCCGTCAAGTGAACTTGTTATGTAGTTGACATATGCAAATCCGTCATTTGTCACTTCAGTACCGGATGCATCCCCGTCGGTTCTTTCAATTATCACGCTGCCCAGAGGTGTCGTCTCTGCATTCGGGTAATTGACATGCTTCCATGCATCGAAATATCTGATTGATGCTTCGTTCGGACCTGTCTTTGCTGACTTTGCACAACCGGCAAATGCTGCCGCAATCGCGGTGAGAAGCATGAAATTGGAGATAACTTTCTTCATCTATATTTATGTCAAATAATTAAACAAACTGCAAATTTAGGAATTTTCATAAAATATCACTCACTCAAGTTTCGCAAGTTATAACTTATTTATGTCCTGAGGGGTGTGCCGCTTGCGAAACTTCTTCCCACCGCACATTTCCCTTTCTACGAGGACCTATCCCTAAATCCCTTCCCCCGGGGAAGGGACTTGCTGTCGACCTAAAGGTCTCTAAATATGGTAGTTTCGCATTTGCGAAACTTAAATCATTCATTTGATATACTGTGAACCCATATCTTGTAGAGCAATGCCGAATTAGCAGGAATTATGCCAAAGGTTTTTTTACCGAATCCGTATTTTCCCGAGAAAATGATTTCGCATTCTTCCCCGGCCCTGACTCCGACAAGACCGTTCCTGAGCCCTTTGACCATGGTGTCGCTGCTCATGTTGAAGGTCATTATCTTCAACTGTTCCTCATCGAGATTCCATCCGGCGCTCTGTGCGATCTCGGCATTGTTGGTGGCAAAAAGATCCGATGGCCTGCTCTGGAAAACATAGCCGGCGTAGTAGAAGGATATGGTACCTCCCTCCTGCAGTGCCTCGCCTTCTCCTGCTTTGAGCGTCAGCCTTGCCGCACCTTTGTTATGGCTTACCGTCACTGTCGAATCGGATTTCATGACTGACTCCACATAGCTGTCAATCTTTGTTTCCTGGCTGGTGTATGTGAGTTCCAGTTTCTGCTTGGTGCAGGATGACAGTGCCACTGCCATTGCTGCGATTATTGTAGCTGTTATATACGTGTTCTTCATCATTGTTCTGACAAAAATTCTTCTATACATTTGACTCCATATCCCATCGCCTGGTCCATTCCCGGTATGTCATCCGGGAAGAGAATCTTTCCTCCGGAAGCATTTTCGTGTCCTCCTCCATGGAAATATCTTGTCGCACATTTGTTGGCTGACGTGCCTTTCTTGCTTCTTACCGATACCCTTGCCTTTCCCTGGTCTTCCTTTATGAACACGCTCAGGCGTATGTCTGCAACATCAAGCGGAATGTTCACAAATCCTTCCGTATCACCTTCTTTGACATCATATTTCAGCATTGTTTCCTTGTCCAGGACCATGCATGCTCCGCCATTGCCTGTTATCGTCATCCTGTCCTTCAGCAGCAGGCCGAGCAGTTTCAGGCGGTTTTCCCTGTAACTGTGCATGACTTTTTCCACAATGGCATCCCTGTCAACTCCTGCGGCAATCAGTTTCGAGGCCATGACAAGCGTCGAAGGGTAGGTGGAATTCCTGAAATTGTTCGTATCCGTCGTCATGCCGCTGTAGAGAGCGTTGGCACATTCCCTCGGGAGCAGGGCCGCATCATCGTTGATGCCGGGGCAGTTCATCAATATATGGAACAGGACTTCGGAAGCCGAGGATATCTCAATCTCCGAGAATACCTCATCAAATTTTGAACGGTCCGGATGGAGGTGATGGTCAATGAGTATTTTAGCTGCAGGACTTTGCTCAAGGGCAGTCTCGAGATATTCCGTCCTGTTGAATGCGTTGAAATCGAGGCAGAATACAAGGTCACAGTTCCTGATGGTATCGATTGCTTTGTCAGGAGTGTTTTCATAAACAATCACATCCTCGGAGGGAGTGCCTGCAGAAATGAAAGCAAGATTGTCTGGATACATGCTCGGGAGGACAATTTTCAAGCTCCGGCATCCGTATGCCTTGAGAAAATGGTACAGGCCGGTTGTGCTTCCGATTGCGTCACCATCCGGCTTGATATGGGTGGTGATGGCAATTCTGCTGGCATCGGAAGCCATCTTCATCATTCTTTCCGCTTTCTGTGCTGTGATTTCTTTCATTCTATAGACTCAAGTATTTTAATGGTGGCGCAAAATTACAAAATTATATTGCATTTCATAAATGAAATTTCTAACTTTGTCCGTGATTTGGAAAATAAAAACACCAACATAATGAATTCAATACTTAAAAAGGTTTTAACCTATCTTGTTTTCCCTGTAATTATCGTGGGGCTGACCTACTGGATTGTGAAAAGTGTATCTGCACCGGTAGAGTTCAATAAAATGAAAGACTATCGTACAACCATTGCCGTACAGAGGCTGAAAGACATCCGTGACCTCCAGGTTGCATTCAAGAATGTCAATGGAAGGTACACTGCAGACATCGACTCCCTCATCAACTTCTACAAAGAAGGCAAGATGAAGATTATCATGCAGGTGGGTTCTCAGGATGACTCTCTTGCCGTTGAGAACACCAAGAAACTCAAGAAACGCAATCCGAGAATCAAACCTGAGCAGATGCTTGAGCTCTATCAGAAAGGCGAGAAACTCGTGTTCAAGATTGAGAATGAAATGCCTGTAAAGGATACTCTCTTCAACGACCGTCCTGATTTCCGTCCGGATTCACTCGCTTTCATTCCTTTCTGCGGAGAGCGTATCATCATGGATGCAACTGTCAAGATGGTATCAGGTGTGAAGGTTCCTCTTTTCGAGGCTTCAATGCCTTACAAACTCCTCCTCAGAGGTCTTGACAACCAGCTCAGAATCAACCTCGATGCAGAGAGGGAGGATCAGGGACGTTATCCTGGACTTCAGGTCGGAAGTATCACAGCTCCTAACAACAACGCCGGAAACTGGGAGTAGAACTTCAGAAAACAAGTCTGTATGTAATGACATCAACGGATAAACATAACAGCAGAATATCCATTCAAGTCGGCTTGAGTGGATATTCTTTTATAAGGCATATCGGTCCGGAAGCTCATGTCTCCGGATGGATGGGCGCTGACAAGGTCTTCACCTGCGCCGATCTCCAGAGAAGGTATGACGAGGTGGAAATTGGAATCTTCACTCCGAAATTCACCCTTGTCCCTGCACATTTCCATTCTCCGGAAAAGTCGCGGGAGATTCTTGGTGAGGTGGTGTCCGTTGGTGATTCCGATTCTGTCAACCATGTTACTGTTCCGGAATTCGGAGCCGTTCTGGTCTATTCCAGTTCCATTGGGGGTACCCTTCCCAGAGTGCTTTCCCAGACTGTGCTGAAGACTGACGGAAGTACTTCGGAACCTCGTCCTTGTGTGTATTATATGCTTAACAGCCTTCGCCGGATGTCGGAGTACAACAAGATTGTTGCTGCATTTGCCGACGGCTGGATTTATCTGGTAATCGCCCAGGGACGCACGCTTTTGTTGTGCAACTGTTTCCGCGCTCCGGATTTCACCACTGCGGAATATTTCATCTTCCTTGCAATGAAGAGGCTCCAACTTAATCCGGAGGTCTCCTCGATAACCTTCACCACTCCTTTGAAGGAGGAAGAAGAAATGTCACTCTACAGGTATTTCCGTGGAGTTGATGCTGTAAAGACGGGAGGAGAGGGATGAGGATAATCGGTGGAAAACTCAGGGGCAAGACAATCTGCCCGCCCAATGGATACAAGGCTCGTCCTACGACAGATTTTGCCAAGGAGGGGCTTTTCAATATTCTTAACAATGAATATGAAATGGAGGGATTGCAGGTTCTCGACCTTTTCGGTGGGACAGGTTCCATTTCATTTGAATTTGCTTCACGCGGGGCATCAATGGTCTATTGCGTGGAGATGCTTCCGCTTCATGCCAATTTCATCAAGTCACAGGCCCAGCAGTTCGGCTTGAAGAATGTGACGGTAGTCAGACACAATGTATTTGACTTCCTTGAAATCTGCCACGAGAAATTCGATATCGTGTTTGCAGATCCTCCTTATGCCATTGAAGGACTGGACGGGATTCCTGACAAGGTGTTTGCCAGGGAAATCATTCACCCCGGAGGATATCTGATTCTGGAACATCCCGATGAATATGAATTCAGTTCACATCCGTATTTCGTTAAGGAGAGAAAATATGGAAATGTACATTTTTCTTTCTTCGAAATGCCTGAAAATCAGTAAATTCTTAACCAAACCATGAACAGCAGAATCATTACAGCCCTTTTCTTTTTTATCGTCCCGGTCCTTGCACAGGCCCAGACGGCAAGCAGCCTTTTCCTGCGCAGTGATTCATTGCAAGTTAAGGAAATCGTTTCAGAAACGGCAGACATGTACAAGAAAGTCGGTCACCACGGTCCGGCTGTGGAGAACAGCCACATGGCCCTGAGAATCTATTTCAACAACAGCGGTGCCATAGACCTGTATTCCAAAAACGGTCGCGGCATGGAACTTCTCAAATACAAATGGTACCCGACAGAAAAGGACCAGGAGGAAAACGGTGCGGGATGTGATGAATATATGGTAGGAAAGACCGTCGGATTCGGGGGTATTGCTCTTTGGGATGGCGAGTCTGAGGTGAAACTTGTCGCTACCGGAGGACGTACGGCAAGGGTTGGTGACACTTCCAAGGGGTCGTATGCGGAGATGATAGCCTATGGCGTTCCATATAAGGGAGATACCGTGGACATATCCATAAGGATTGACATGTTCGCAAAGAAGAGGGAAGCAACGGTGACGGCTACTGAGCTTTCCGGAAAGAAGGTCCAGTTCCTGACAGGAGTAAATTACCATGAAGGGGAGAGAGTATCCATGGGAGAAGGCTGGGCATCCGTGTGGGGCGTCCATCCGGCAAATGTATCGGTCGACCCTAAACCTGTAGGGGCGGCAATCCTTTACAATGCAAAAAAGTTTGAGAGCGTCACAAAAACTGAGAATATGGTGAGGCTGGTTTCCTTTCCGGCTTCGTCCGTTTCCACAAAACTTATCGGCGCTTCAACCAAGGAAGCCGAGCTTAATTCGGCCAAAAGATTCGAAGCTTATGTAAGCGGCAAATAGTGCCGCAAAAGGATTATATATAGTAGTGTATTTTTATTAGTATTATTAACTATGAAACTTAATCTTGACAATGTGTTCAAGCCGAAATTCTTCGGTTTGTTCAAGAAAGGTCGTTATGACAAGAAGACATTCATGTCAGACCTCATCGCCGGCATCATCGTCGGCATCATCGCCCTTCCTCTTGCAATCGCCTTCGGTATCGCCAGTGGAGTAACACCTCAGCAGGGACTGATTACAGCCATTGTTGCCGGTTTCCTGATTTCATTCTTCGGAGGCTCAAACTTCCTTATCGGAGGTCCTACCGGCGCTTTCATCGTGATTGTCGCAGGCATCGTTTCCCAGTATGGAATGCAGGGACTTATCATAGCAACAATCATGGCCGGCGTTTTCCTCGTCGTGATGGGACTTTGCAAGATGGGTGCAATCTTCAAATTCATCCCTTATCCTATCGTTGTCGGTTTCACCAGTGGTATTGCCTTGACGATTTTCTCGACTCAGATGAAGGACTTCTTTGGCTATCCGCTTGACCTTCAGGTTCCTGCAGGCTTCATTCCTGAGTGGATCTGCTATTTCCAGAATATCTCCTCAATCAACTGGATTGAGTTTGCGATGAGCCTTGGCTGTCTTCTTATCATAATTTTCTGGGGCAAGGTTACAAAGAGGATTCCGGGATCTCTCATTGCCCTGATCTTCGGCACCGTGGTTTCTGTACTGCTGAGCAAGTTTGCCGGCGTGGAGTTTGCAACAATCGGATCCAAGTTCCCTGAACTGGCCAACGGACTTCCGATGCCTAAGCCAGTTGCACCTGAGTTTGATTACGAGACAATTAAAGGCCTTGTATCTCCAGCATTTACAATCGCAATCCTCTGCGCTATCGAGTCACTCCTTGCTGCTATGGTTGCTGATGGAGCGACCGGAAAGCACCATAATGCCAACACTGAGCTTATCGGTCAGGGTATTGCCAACATCGTCACTCCGATGTTCGGCGGAATACCGGCTACAGGTGCCCTCGCACGTACAATGGCCAGCATCAACAATGGAGGAAAGACTCCGGTGACCGGTATCATCCACGCAGTTGTGCTCCTGCTCATCTATCTTTTCCTCATGCCTTATGCGGTTTACATCCCGCTTTCATGTCTTGCTGCCATTCTTGTCATGGTTGCCTACAACATGAGTGAATGGAGGACTTTCAAGTACCTGCTCAGGGGTGACCGTTCCGATGTGGCTGTGCTTCTCATTACTTTCTTCCTCACAGTGATTGTGGATCTGACCGTTGCAATTGAAGTCGGCGTCGTGCTTGCGATTGTGCTCTTTGTTCGTCGTGTCATGCAGACGTCTTCTATTGAAGTTCTTGAGAACCAGCATCTTGCAGCTACTGAAAATGACGAGATGGCTTCCATGGAGGATACGGAGTTCCTTGACATTCCTGAAGGAGTCGAGGTTTATGAAATCAACGGTCCGTTCTTCTTTGGACTTGCCAGCCGTTTTGAGGAACTCGAGAATATGAAAAAGAGTGGCACCAAAGTCCGCATAATCAGGATGCGTAAGGTCCCGTTCATTGACTCAACCGGTATCAACAACTTGCGCAACCTTTGCGAGCGTACCCGCAAGAGGGGAGTGACAGTCATTCTTTCCGGTGTAACTGAGAAAGTTCAGGCATCCCTAATCAAGTTCGGGGTTGACAAGGAAATCGGTGCAGAAAACATCTTCCCGCACATCGTACCGGCCCTTGCCCACGCCAGGGAACTGGTAAAATAAAAAACCGACCCGAGGGTCGGTTTTTTTATGATATTATTCCAGGGATTAACCGAGGAAGGAAATAAGAACTCCGGCAGCGACTGCTGACCCGATTACGCCGGCAATGTTTGATGCCATGCAGTAGTTCAGAACGTGGTTCTTAGGATCGTACTTGGTGCTGATGGTGTTGCAGACACGGCTAGCCATAGGCACTGCGGAAAGACCGGTTGCTCCGACAAGCGGATTGATTTTCTTCTTTGCAAAGAGGTTCCAGATTTTCACCATGCAGATACCGCTGGCGATACTCAGGGCAAATGCACAGAAACCGCCCACAACTATACCAAGAGTCTGGAAGTTGAGGAATGCTTCGGCAGTCATGGTTGCACCCACGCAAAGGCCAAGGAAGATGGTTGCGGCATTCATAAGCCCGTTGCTGGCAGTCTGGAAAAGCCTTTCAGTGTCAGAGCCGATTTCCTTGATAAGGTTACCGAACATCAGCATGCCGACAAGCGGAACTGCGGATGGAACGAAGATGGCGACGATTGTGGTAACAGCAATCGGGAAAATGATTTTCACCGCCCTCATGTTCTTGATTTCGTTCTTTTCAGGATAGAGCTTGTCTTGCTCCTTCATGTTGATAGTCAGTTCTTTCTTGGTGCACAGAAGCTTTACTACCAGCGGAATGATTACAGGAACAAGAGCCATGTAACTGTATGCTGCAATGGCGATAGGTCCGAGAAGATGCGGAGCAAGCTTGATGGTTGTAAAGATTGCAGTAGGGCCGTCGGCTCCACCGATGATTCCCAATGAAGCGGCCTCCTGAGGGGTGAATCCAAGAAGAAGACTGACGATGAGCACTGCAAATATACCCATCTGTGCAGCAGCACCGAAAATCGCAAGTTTCAGGTTCCTGAGCATAGGACCGAAATCAGTCAGAGCGCCTACGCCCATGAAAATAATCGGCGGGAGAAGACCTGACTTGATAAGAGCATAATAGAGGTAGTTCATTATACCGAACTCATGCGCTATCTCATGCAAAGGCATGTCCCATATAATCTGCCTGGTGCCATCAGCCAGGGTTACATATCCCATGGAATCGGCCTGAATCACACCCATTTCACCTCCAGGGAAATTGGCAATGAGTACGCCGAATGCAATAGGAACCAGCAGAAGCGGCTCGTATTTCTTGACGATACCCAGATAAAGAAGACCGAAGGCGATCAGATACATCAGGATGAATGACGGCTGCTCGATGATGTTGCTTATCGCAGTCATCTGATAGAGCCTGTCGAGTATTTCAACAAATCCGTTCATATCAGTCCTCCTTAGCTTCTTGCTACCTTGAAGATTACGTCATCTTCGTCAACGGAATCACCGTTGGAAAGGCAGATTGTGGTGATGACACCGTCGAACTCTGCACTGATTGCATTGTTGACCTTCATAGCCTCGATATAGCAGAGCGTATCACCTTTCTTGACAGCATCGCCGACTTTCTTTGCCTGCTCTCCAGGCTCCTTGGTGAGGTAGAACTTGCCTGAAAGCGGAGCTGTGATATCCTCGCCGGCACCCGCAGGAGCAGCAGGGGAAGCAGCACTTGCAGCAGGAACGGCATCGCCATAGGCAATGTCGAGCTTGTAGTTCTGTCCGTTCACGTTTACGGTAATGACAGACGGCATCGCAGATGATGCAGGAGCATTTTTCTCTGCTTTTCTCTTTGCAAGGTCCTCAAGGAAATCCGCCTTTGCCTTTCCGCTCTTATATGCCTCATACTGAGTAGGATGCATAGCATATTCGAAGAGTTCCTCGTCATCCTGGCCAAGCTCCCAGCCCTGAGCCTTCATCTTCTCTCGGAAGCTGTCGAGGCAGTCCGGGTAATTGTCCTGAGGGTCGTTCTCCAGGAATTCGCGTCCCTGTGATTTCGCAAGTTCAACCAGTTCAGGAGCGACCGGCCCTGCAAGCTTGCCGGATTTTCCGAGAATCATGTCCCAGATATTGTCGCCTATCATGCTCCAGCGCTCCTTGCCCTTTTCCATCTGTATTACGTTCATCAGAGCCAGATTCTTTACATACTGTGAGAACGGAGTCACAAGGGTTGGATAACCGACCTTCGGCCAGACATAGGCCACCTCATCGAAGAGCTTGACAAGAAGCTGGTCGGTGGTAAGCGGCTGCTGATTGTTCTTCGCCTTCCATTTGTTAAGCTGGGCAAGGTTTTCTTCAAGGTCTGTCATGAGCGAGCCCATCATACCACCTGGAAGACCAGGTTTGATGAGCAGGGAGTTATTCATGTGATTGAGTTCAGGAATATAGTAGCCGAGAAAATCGTCGCACATTTCCTGAATCATGGTACGCACTTCCATATATGCTTCCATGTCCACATCCTTCACCTTGAAACCGGCATCCTTTAGCATCTCGATTACTGCAATTACATCAGCATGGCCGGTTCCCCATGAAAGCGGAGACATTCCGACATCCACATAGTCGCAGCCGGCCTTGCAGACTTCGAGTATGGATGCCATGTTGAAGCCCGGGCCTGCATGTGAGTGATATTGGATGATGATGTCCTTTTTATATTTCTTTATGCCTGCAACAATCTGTGCAAGTGAAGCAGGACGGCCGATACCTGCCATATCCTTGAGGCAGATTTCGTCAGCTCCGGCTTCGATGTATTTCTTTGCAAGTTCCACGTAATAATCTACTGTGTGGATAGGGGAGTAGGTTATGCAGAGGGCAGCCTGTGCAATCATTCCTGCCTCATGTGCGTAAGTGATTGAAGGAATGACGTTTCTCTCGTCGTTCAGACCGCAGAATATCCTCGTGATATCAGTTCCCTGAGCTTTCTTGACCTTATAGAAAAGCTTTCGCAGATCCTTTGAACAAGGGCTCATCCTCAATGCATTGAGAGCGCGGTCGAGCATGTGTGTCTGGATACCAGCCTCATGGAAAGGCTTTGTCCATTCACGTACTGCAATGTTCGGATTCTCTCCAAAGAGGAGGTTAACCTGTTCGAAGCCGCCGCCGTTTGTCTCCACACGATCGAAGCATCCCATTCTGATAATTGCAGGAGCCACCTTGACAAGTTGGTCAACTCTTGGCTGATACTTGCCGGCACTCTGCCACATGTCCCTGAAAACAAGGCTGAGTTTGATTTCTTTCATATTTAAAATTTAGTTATTTTCACAATATGTCCCTTACCGCCTGTGAGCTGGCTCACGGCTGCTTCCAGTACTGCAACCGGAGTGTCATCAGCCTTTCTGGCCGGTGCCTTAGGCTGTTCCGGAGCGAATTTGTTGATTGCAGCAATCAGAAGTTTGCTGCCATAGATTACAATCAGCAGAATGGTGAAAACCGTCACCATTCCAATCAGCATCAGCTGTAGTCCTTCAGAAATGTTTCCCATAGTTCTGATACATTGAATTAAAAAATCAAAAAATCGTACAAAGTTACGAAAAAAGTGCAATAATTGTTCCGCCAATTCAGAATAAATATGGGCTCATATCCTCGCCACGGGATAGGCCTTCCCGAATCATTGTTGAAGATACGTCCACTTTCATGGCATCCATGATGCTGATGCGATATTGCGGGTTTTCATTGCAAAGTTCAGCTGCAACTGCCTCGGTATCAAATCCTTCCCGAGGATATACCAGAACTCCGTATTCCGACAGGATGCGTCTGTAGTCACGCCAGCGGCGTATGTCAGCAATCTGGTCGGAACCCATGATAAGGGTGAAATCATTCTGTGGCTCCCTTTCGCGGAGCGCATCGAGGGTACGGACAGTATAATGTGGAGCCGGCATGCGGAATTCGATGTCGTCAACCACAACATCCTCCTGAAGGCCCCGTCTGACGACAGCCTCGCGCGCCGCTTCGAGCCGGGCAGGGGCAGATGAGATGTCAATATTGTCCTTAAGCGGATTCTTCGGAGACACAACAAGATACACCTTGTCGAATCCTTCTTTTTCAATAAGTTGTCGAACGATTGCAAGGTGTCCGATATGAAGCGGGTTGAATGACCCGCTGTAAACGGCAATTTTCATGGAACTTATCTGGAAAGAAAGTCTCCGACAATCTTTTCCGCTTCGGCAAATGCAGCATCAAGTGAATCATTCACAAGTACATAGTCGAATTTCCCATCTGCAAATTCCATCTCGGATTCAGCCTTGGCAAGCCTCCTTTCGATTGCCTCCCGGCTGTCTGTACCACGTCCTTCGAGCCTCTGGCGCAGGACTTCCATCGAAGGAGCCTTGATAAGGATGGAAAGGGCCTTCTCTCCGAATATGCGTTTCAGATTGACTCCGCCCTTTACGTCTATGTCGAATACAATTGCATGTCCCTTGGCCCAGATTCTGTCAATTTCCGATTTCAGAGTACCGTAAAAAGACCCGGCATAGACTTCCTCATGCTCGATGAACTTGTCCTCTGCAATCATCTGCCTGAACTGGTCGGCCGTGAAGAAATAATATTCCACCCCGTCCTTCTCCGTACCCCTTGGCGCACGGGAAGTAGCTGATATTGAGAATTCAAGCTCAGGATGGAGGGACAGGATGTGATTGACAATCGTGCTCTTGCCTGCTCCCGACGGAGCAGAGAAAATTATTACTTTATCCATATAAATTTCAATAATTCCGCAAAAATAGTTATTTTTGCACGGTTTTGCGAATGGATGAATAAAAATCTGTCCGTGAACGAGGCTATGAAAAATTTATCTCTAACAAATTATAGATTTTATGGTATCTTATAAAGAACTTGGTCTTGTGAACACCAGAGAGATGTTCGCTAAGGCTATTGACGGCGGTTACGCTATTCCAGCATTCAATTTCAACAACATGGAGCAGATGCAGGCTATTATCCAGGCTGCAGCGGAGACTAAATCTCCTGTTATCCTCCAGGTTTCAAAAGGCGCACGCAACTATGCAAACGGTACACTCCTCCGCTATATGGCTCAGGGTGCTGTTGAGTATGCAAAAGAGCTTGGCTGGGCAAACCCTCAGATTGTTCTTCACCTCGACCATGGTGATACTTTCGAGACTTGCAAGGCTTGTATCGATAACGGATTCTCATCAGTCATGATTGACGGTTCACACCTCCCTTATGATGAGAATGTCGCTCTTACAAAGAAGGTTGTTGATTATGCACATCAGTTCGATGTAACAGTTGAGGGTGAGCTCGGAGTCCTCGCAGGTGTTGAGGATGAGGTTTCTGCTGAGCACCACACCTACACCCGTCCTGAGGAAGTGGTTGATTTCGTAACCAAGACAGGATGTGATTCTCTTGCTATCTCAATCGGAACTTCACACGGTGCATACAAATTCACTCCTGAGCAGTGTACCGTAGATCCTGAGACTGGCCGTCTCGTGCCTCCTATGCTTGCTTTTGACGTTCTTGAAGGTGTTGAGAAAGAGCTTCCTGGATTCCCTATCGTTCTCCACGGTTCTTCATCAGTTCCACAGGAAGAGGTCGATACAATCAACAAATACGGCGGAGCCCTCAAATCTGCTATAGGTATTCCTGAGCCTTGGCTCCGCAAAGCAGCCAAATCAGCAGTTTGTAAGATCAACATCGACTCTGACTCACGTCTTGCTATGACAGCTGCAATCCGTCAGGTATTCGCTGAGAAACCAGCTGAGTTCGACCCACGCAAATACCTCGGCCCTGCACGTGACAACATGAAGAAGCTCTACAAGCACAAAATCATCAACGTTCTCGGTTCAGACGGAAAGGCAGAGTAATCGCTTATCCATCAAAATAAACGGACTGGCCATTTGGTCAGTCCGTTTTTGTATTACTACACTTAAGTTTTGCAGGTTTTTTCCTCGATTATTTCTCAGCGATGTAATCCTCGTAGTCGGCCATAGCTCTGACAATCACGTCTTTAGCCACGTCCGGACCGTAGATGCTGATGAACTGCATACGGTTGGTGTGCTCTCCAGGAATGTCCTTGTAGGTGCTGAAATAGTGAATCAGACGGCGGATGATGTCAGTCGGAACCTGGTCGATGTCGGTGAGATGTCCATATACGGCATCATGCTGGAGGACTGCTATGATCTTGTCATCTGCCTGGTTATGGTCCAGAAGCCTCAGACCGCCGATAGGCCTTGCATTTACGATTACGTCACCGTGTGTGACATCCTTCTCTGTCAGAACGCAGATATCAAGAGGGTCGCCGTCTCCCTCGACATCCTTCCTTACCAGTGCCTTGTTGGTAAGTTCCGCCATTTTCGGACCGCAGTATGTTTTCGGAAGAAATCCATAGAGCGAAGGGACGATGTTTGAGAATTTTTGAGGACGGTCCAGTGAAAGGTAACCAGACTCCTTGTCCACTTCATATTTTACAGTGTCTGTCGGAACTATCTCTATAAATGCCCTGACTTCGTCGGGAACATTCTTGCCCAGGCTGATTCCGTGCCATGGGTGGGCCTTGTGAGCGTGGCTTATGTCCATTTTCTATTTGGTTTTCAGTTGTTATCGATTGGCTTGCAAAGGTAAGTGCTTTGTTTGTTCTTTCAAAGCACTTTCGCTTTTATTTTTTCCCCGATTATCCTTGCTGAGATACGCACAAGCTCTTCGCATGGACGTTTCTTGTAGTACTCGGCAGTCCTGTCGGACGGGACCGGGCTTTCGGCCGAGGCTTGTCCTTCAGCGGGCTTTTTGTCGAGCCCGAGCAGTTCACGGCAGATGATTGAACCGTTGATGCTCCTGAATTCACCTGCAACTTCCTGAACCAGAGCATAATTGGCAGTTCTTCCAGCCTTGTCTGAAGGATTGTCGGCAGGGCAGAGCAGACCGCTAAGCATCACCATGCCGCTCACGCTCCCGCAAACTTCCCTCATCCTGCCCATTCCTCCGCCAAAACCGGACGACAGCGCGGCAGCGGTTTTTTCATCCATCCCGAACAGGTCGCAATAGGCCAGCACAACGGCCTGGCAGCAGTTGTAGCCACCTTCCTTGAAGAGCCTTCCTGCTTTCTCAACTCTTTCTTCTATATTGAAATCCATATACTTATGTTCTTGCTATCTTTATGATACTCTTTAAGTTACGTATTTGGGATATTACCTTGTCCAGCTCAAGGTTGCTTGGCACGGCGATTTTCATGCTGATTTCATAGGTGCCCTGCCGCTCGTTTTCGTTTACATTGAACTGGCGGATTGAAGCCCTGAAAGTATTCACGATATCCATAATCTCGTTTATGACGGAAGGCTCATGGGCGGCGGTAAGCCTCAGACCTGTCTGGAAGTTGCCGCTTGACGGAGTTTCGCTCCATTTCACCTTCTGAATCCTGTACGGATAGGCCTCCATAAGCCTTGCAGCATTCGGACACGACATCCTGTGAATCTTGATGCCTTCAGTCCTTGTCACAAATCCGAATACATCATCCCCGAAGACCGGATTACAGCATCTTGCCATCTTGTAGTCCATGCCCCTGACATTCTTGGCATCGATTACAAGTATGTCATCGCCTCCCTTGGCATTCGAAGACACGCCTCTGGTCTTTTTCTCCTGTTCCTGGACATCTGATGCTCCCGGCTCTGAATTTTTAGCTTCGATAATCCATGCCTTGACATCGGCAACGTCAATCTCACCGTCTCCGACCGCCGCATAGAATGCATTGACGTTCTTGTGCTGGAGCTTCTTCATGATGATTGCAAGTGTCTCGTCGTCCAGCTCCATCTTCCAGTTTTTCAACCTTCTGGACAGCAGCTCCTTGCCATCCGCCGCCTTCTGGAATTCAGCCTCGCTGAGCTTCTGGCGGATTTTGGTACGTGCCTTTGTAGTCACCACGAAATTGAGCCAGTCGGCCGAAGGCTTCTGGTTCTTTCCCGACATGATTTCGACGACGTCTCCTGTCTTGAGCTTTTCCTTGATCGGCACTGCTTTCCCGTTGATCTTGCCTCCGGTACATTTGATACCGAGGTTGCTGTGGATGTCGAAAGCGAAATCCAGCACAGTGGCATTCTCAGGCAGTTTTCTCAGCTCTCCTGAAGGGGTGAAGACAAAGACCTCCTTGGAAGGGAGCGCAAGGACATCCTCTTCATAATAGGATGCCATCGGATCCCCTTCCGACCCGAGAGGATGTTCCAGGGCGCGACGCACTGCCGTAAGCCATTTGTCAAGAGTGGCCTCATGGCGTATTCCCTTATAGGACCAGTGGGATGCAAGACCGTTTTCAGCCATGTCGTCCATCCTTTTTGTCCTTATCTGCACTTCAAGGAAACTTCCTTCCTTGTTCTTTACCGTAATGTGCAGGGACTCATATCCGTTTGGCTTCGGATTGGATATCCAGTCGCGCAGACGTTTGGTGTCTGATTCATATTCTTCTGTTACATAGGAGAATACCTTCCAGCAGAGGGCATGTTCAGTCTCTCTGTCCTCTTCGCAGTCAATGATGAAACGAATCGCAAACACATCGAAGACACCTTCAAAAGGTACCTTCTGTTTCTGCATCTTCTTATATATGGACAGTGCGGTCTTTGTCCTGATTTTAAGCTTGTAGTGAATGCCCTCATCCAGAAGCTTCTGCTTGAGCGGCTCAATGAACTGCACCATCAGTTTCTGCCTGTCACCCTCAGTACTTTTAAGTTTGTTCGTGATTGCTCTGTACTGTTCCGGCTCGGCATGCCTGAAATAGATGTCCTCCATCTCGCTCTTTATATTATATAGTCCGAGCTGGTGTGCAAGCGGGATGTAGAGCATCATTGTCTCAAGAATCTTCCTCTCCCTGGACAGTTTGGGAAACATATCCAGAGAGCGCATGACCTCAAGCCTGTCCGCGATTTTCAGAACGGTCACCCTCGGATCCTTCGAATAGGATACGATGAGTTTCTTATAATTTTCAGCCTCGAGGCGCGTGTCCTTGGGCTTGATGGTGGAAATCTTGTTCAGTCCGTCAACCATAGTCATGACATCCTGACCGAACTGCCATCCGGACATGTCACAACCACCCTCACAGAAGCGCGATGCCTCATGCAAGTAAACAGCAGCGATGCATTCTGCCGGGAGGCCGATTTCGTCATAGGCAATTTTCGCAACCCCGTCAGGGTGCTCGATGAAAGGATGACCGTTGCTGCGGACACGGTCCTTAAGGGCTTCTTCAGCAATGGAATAGGCCTCTCTCACAAGTGTAATCCCATTTTCATCGAAGCGTGGAAAGAGTTTTTCGATACTGTCCATAACTACACAAGTACTTGTGTTCCGCGGCGCGGAACAAATATTAAAACCCATACAATTTCCAAATATAAGAATTTTACTCCAACAATTGAATACAATTTCTATATTTGCAGGCTCAAATTTACAACCATGGATTTTGTAACCATTCTGGATTATATAGGAACATTCGCATTTGCGATAAGCGGCATACGTCTTGCCGCAGCCAAGAATTTTGACATTTTCGGTGCCTATGTCGTCGGTTTCGTAACGGCAATTGGAGGAGGTACGCTGAGAGATGTCCTGCTCGGTCTCACGCCATTCTGGATGCATCAGCCCTCTTATGTCATCATCACGGCAGTTGCCCTGATCTTCGTTATCCTGTTCAGAAACAAGCTTGTACGCCTGGACAACACTTTCTTCATCTTCGATGCCATAGGTATCGGGCTCTTCACCGTTGTAGGTGTCGAGAAAAGCCTGGAGGCCGGTTTCCCGATCTGGGTGAACATAATCATGGGCTCCATCACAGGAGCGGCAGGAGGTATGTTTCGTGATATTTTCATCAATGAGGTCCCTCTTATTTTCCGAAAGGATATCTATGCCGTGGCATGCGTGCTAGGGGGCATCGTATATTATTGCTGCCTGTGGCTCGGATGCGGACATGTGCTGACTCAGGTAATCGCAGCCCTCTCCGTCATCCTCATCCGTGTCCTTTCTGTCCGCTTCGGAATCAGCCTTCCATCGCTCAGCCCTCTGGAACAAAATAAAAACTGATGCTCACTAGACGGGAAAACGCACAGGATACATCATTAGGCCATCCTGACAGGGCGGAGCCAATTTACTGCCTCATCGAGTGTGTCCGGAGGCTACTTAAAGAGGTCATCCATGGTCACTTCGTTCTGTATCAGGTTATAGTTGTTGTTGTGGGCAACACCATTCGTTGTAACCATAACAAGGTGTACTGTACGCTTGTCTTTTGACAGTTCCTGGTATGCTTCAAGTTTGTTTTGAAGGTTCATTGCGTAATCCCTGTCGATAGTGAAGACATTAGTGGAATGTTTCATCTCACATAGGTCTGTAAATCCATCGGCACGTTGCATCACAAGATCAATCTGTGCTCCGCGCCTTTCCTCTGTACCTCGCGAGAACCAGGAGCAAACGTTTGTCTGTACACCGGCTATGCCAAGTGCAGCCTTTATCTGCGGAACGTGCTGAAGGCAAACCCGTTCAAAGGCGTGTCCCTTCCAGGCATTATGGGATGTGGATGTGAAGGTGTTGGCCCAATAATGCTCGTCGCTGAAGGCGTTCTTCTTGATGCAGAGATAGTAAAAGAGGGTATAGTTGTCTATCAGCTGATAAAGTGAATTTGTCTCTGCTTTATCTGCAGAAGCAAAGCGGCGGATGAATCCACACTCTTCCAACTCTTCCAATATGGTGGAGAAAGTGCCACCGTCAGAGAGCTTGCTTTCACGTAGTATTTCCTCCCTGGTCATTCCAGTCTTCCGGCCATCGCTTAGGCATCCGATTACCTTGAGGTAATTCTCCGGGCGTTTGAATAGGGTGGCATATAGTGCCTCGAACTCATCACGAAGTTGGGCTGTTTCCGTGAAGAACAGCTGATCTACATTTTGTGCAACGCTTAGCCCCTTCTTCAGGAAACTCCAGTAGTAAGGTATGCCACCAAGAATCATGTAGAGTTCCAGAACGTCTTTTCTGCCAAGTGCAAGATTGGCGCTTTGGGCAAAGAGTTCGCACTCGCGGAGAGTGAAGGGAACGAGTTTTATTCGGTTAGTCAGCCTTCCGCGAAGACCGCCCTTGTCCTTCAAGAGTTTCTTGCTGATCCATGAGGTAGCACTACCACATACTAAGAGTACGATGTCCTTTTCCCGTCGTGCCGTAGCCCATCCGTTCCAGAAGTTCTCCAGGGCACCGATAAGATTTCCTTTAGGCGTGTCCATCCACGGAAGTTCGTCGATAAAAAGAATCTTCTTACCAGCCGGAGCGTTGTTGATGAGTCGCTTCAGCAGCTCGAAGGCTTCAATCCATGTTTTTGGTATGGCGCACTTTGTCAGGCCTGCCGCCACCAGAGAGTTTCGGAATGCCGTAAGTTGCTGGCGAAGCGTTCCCTTTGCAACTCCTGTGTGTTGAAAGCAGAAGTTGTAGTTGAAAGTTTCTCTGATGAGATACGTCTTACCCACACGCCGTCTGCCATAGACGGCACAAAACTGCGATTCCTCTTTGTCAAGAAGCTCCAACAGTTCACGTTGTTCCTTTTCACGTCCGATAATCATGATGACATTTGTTTTCTTTAAATCCGCTGTAAATATCGCAAAAAAATTTCTATAACCAGCGGAAAAGTATATTTTTCTTCATATTTCCGCTAGAAATAGAGTGTTTTTGATGTGATTCAACTTTAGAAAATACCAAAAGGAAACGCCGCATTATATAATATTCCTTGAAACGAAATATGGCAAAAAGTAATATATTTGCATGAAGGGAAGTAATTTTTCCTGCCGGATTATGAAAACTGATGTTGGACTCAAGATAATAGCTTTAGTGTTTTTTTTAGCAGCGGGACAGCCTGTGCTTGCGGATGAGGATGCGGGGAAGGATGCGTATGTGGATTCGCTGATGAGCCTCGTACGTCCGATGAGAGATCGCGGGAGGCTCGTGCCTGCGGCACAGGAATTCATGGATTTTCTTGACCGTGAGGGATTTACTGATGGGAAAATCATTATCCCGGACAGGTGCCCTGTTGACAGTGTACGTGCCTTGACCTGGTATTGGGCCGGGGAATGGTATTATGATTCCCAGAACTATGCCACCTCTCTTGACTATGCACTGAAGTCCATGGCATTGCTTTCTTCAAAGGTCACGTCTCCAGTCCTGAAGGCGGATTGCTCCAACCTTGCCTCGATAGTCTATTTCCGCCTGTCCGACTTTGTCAATGCACTCGAATATTCAAAAATGTCCCTTTCCATCGCACGGGAGTTTGCCGACAGGGACAGGATGAGTTATGCCCTGAATACGATTGCAGGAATCAGTCTTGCATCCCGCCAGCCGGAAGAAGGTGAAAAGTATGTCCTTGAGGCTATCAAAATTTGCGAGGAGCAGCACGATTCGGTCAAGCTTTCCGTCAGGCTTGGCATGGCATCAGAAATATACCACGCAATGGGCCGGGATGAGGAAAGCCTGGAATACGCAAGGCGAGGCTACGATGTCAGCATGCAGCTTGGCAGTCCGGACAAGGCTGCAGTGAGGCTTGTGCAGATGGCGGCGGCGTCAAACTCACTTGGCCGGCTCGAGGAGGCTGAGAAGTGTCTCAGGGAGGCAATACCGGTTCTTGAGCAATGCGGCAACCTCCAGTCATGGGCCATTGCCGGGAACCAGATGGGTGACATCATGCTCGAGAAGGGTGATTCTGCTTCGGCAGCCTGCTATTTTGAAAAGTCTCTTAAAGTGTTTGAGTCCAGGGGAGACGCCTACAATATGAGCCATTCACATTACGGCCTTGGAAGGGCTTTGATGCCTGCTGATCCTTCCCTTGCTGCAAACCACATAATGAAATATACGCAGATTCGTGACAGCCTCTACAACAGCGAGATGAAGCGGGGACTGAATGAGTATCATGCCATCTACGGCAATGACCGTCTTCTGGAAGAAATGGATCATGGAAGAATGATACGCCGCAGGCTGATTGTTATGGGAATCGCTTTGCTCCTGATTATGTCAGGGCTTTTGTGCATCATATTCTTGAGGATGAGGCATGCAAGGCTGTCTTTGGAAAGAGCGATGGCGCGTATTGCAGAGCTGGAAAACCAGACGAAGGAAATCCATGAGGACGACAAGCCTGCAGCCGGGCCGGATTCTGGTAATGAATTCCTGCACCGTCTGACTGATATTGCGCTTGAAGTCATTACTGAAGGTAATGTGGACTATGAACTGATTGCATCCAGAATGTGCATATCCAGAGCCCATCTTAACAGGAAGGTCAAGGCCCTGGCCGGATGCACCACCACTGATTTCATCCTCGCCATCAGGATTTCAAAGGCCAAGGAACTGCTTCGCGGGACTTCGCTTCCTGTATGGGAGGTTGCCCAGAGATGCGGATTCAGCGACAATGCCTATTTCAGTACCCTGTTCAAAAAGACTGTGGGATGCACTCCAGTGCAGTTCAGGAATGCCTGACAGCCATCCCCCAGCGGGATATTGTTCCTAAAACAAAAGATGATGTTCTTTAATCAAAATAAGGGACATCATTTTCTTTTTATCTTCGAAGCTGGAAATATAAAACAATTACACCATGAAATACATGACAGAAACAAGGCATTACACTACACCGCAAATCTTGCAAGTCGACATCATTCCTGCAAGCGTACTTTGCGGAAGTTCTTTCGGATTTACAGTCGATGAAGGTGGCTTCATTGGCGGTGACCTTGACAGTGCCAACAACGGATATGGATCAATCGACAATGGGTCATATTGATTCTGCGGTGATTACAGGTGATTTTCATCGTGAGAGTGAGCGATAGCGAACGGCTATCATACTCTCACAAAATTTTTATAAATGTAAAAATCTTTGATAGTATGAAAAAAGAGATATTGATGCTCGCGGCATTGTTGATGTCAATTGCCTGCGAGATGACCCTTGTCCCGGACCAGGAAGCTACCGGAGAAAGAATGACATTGTACTTTACGGGTGAGAAACCTGATAGACAGGCGGATGTCAAGACCTATTATGATCCTGCCTCGAATTCCATCCTCTGGAGCCAGAGCGGAGAATATATGATGGTGGCAATGTCCAACAGTGCAGAGACTGAAGGGGAACGGTATGACGAGAATGTCCTGGTTCCAAAACGCGCTTTGGAAGGCATCCTGCAATCAAACGAGGCTGTGGTATCCGATGACGGAAAGACTGCGAAGTTTTCGTTGACAGGAAATGCTGAAAATGGTATCACCTTCCCGACGGGAGAGGGAAAATACCGTTTCCATTCAGTCTATCCAGCTTCTGCTTCCTATAGTCTTGGTAATGTAAGCATCTGGGACTGGCTGATTTTTGTCGGAACCTATCCGGACGGCTCCGGGCAATTCCCTACAGCCACCAGCTATGATCCAAGAGCTGACGTTATGCTTGGAATCTCGCGGCAGGAGTACACCGAGGTGACTTCAGGTATGGAAATCCCTATGATTTTCGATCGTCTGGTAACCCACGGAAAAATCACTCTTACCAACATTCCATCCCAAATGACAAATATCACCAAGGCCGTTATTACTGCGCCCGAGGGTTGTACAATGGCCGGAATCTACTATATCAATGTGCTTGGAAAGGAATTCGGAGGGGATGACAAGAGCAATTATAATTATGTGGTATTGAACTATACTTCTTCCGAAGGTGGAAAGGTCAAGGCAGCTGCAGAGCCTGGGCAGGTGGTCGACGGTACTTTCGACCTTTGGTTCTGTACAAAGCCATTTGAAATCCTTGAGGGACAGCCTCTTACAATAAGTCTGTATAATGAAGTCGGTTGTGTGTCAAGGCAGATCCTTGCCCGTTCTGAAGGGATAAAATTCGAGAAGAACAAACTTTCTTCTTTGACGATTTCGATGGCTTCCGCCTCATATTCCGACTATACTTATGAGATTTCGATGACTCCTGACGGGGAAAAGGTTGACAAACTTGAGCTTCCGAGGACAGCAGGTGTGACGGAGTTCTATGTCCGTACCAATGCGGGAACTGATCTGAACTTTGATTACAGTGCTTATCCGAATCTGCTGAGCCTCTATAATGAATGGGACTACAAGCAAGTGGATTCCCGCGGATGGAACGTGATGAAATGTATCGCCGTGCATAAGGAAAATAACTCTCGTACGACAAAGAACGAGGGAAGCGTCACAGTAAATATCAATGGCTATGGTACTTATGAACCTGTCGTTTCTTCTGCGCTTCAGGTGAGCCAGAATGCCGGTGACGGTCAGGTTGTCATAGGAGACTGGACAGGAGACCCTGTGGAAATGGCCGGGCTTCTGTGGTATCCTTGCAACCTCGGATTCAACCTTGAACATCCGTTCGGCGAATACTATCAGTGGGGCCGCCGTGCAGGGCAATATCCTTATTGTGAGGACAATACCACCAAATTCGCTTATTCTGAGTATGATGATAGCGGAGCGATAAAAGCAGTTGATGATAAAACTTATTATGCAGCAAGTAATAACTGGTTCAAACACGATGATCCTGAAACAGATCAGAATCCGACCGTTGATTTCAACTGGTCTGAAACCAATGATTCGCCATATCTTGGAATGGGCAATCCTTGCCCGGAAGGATGGCGTGTCCCAACAACGGCAGAGTGGAAAGCACTTTCAAAATTGATTTCTTCTTATAGATGCCGGTCAACGGTTGGTTTGAAGGACAAGTTGCACGGGGTGGCAAGTTTTGAAGGCAAGACCTCATCCGGAAAGGCGGCTGTGTGGGATTTATGGGATCCCCAAACAGGTGCAGCACTTGAATTCTGTGTTGCGGGATGCATTTCCTGCTCAAATTCTGATACTGAAGAGTATTTCAAGAATATGGATAATGCGGCATTGAACCGCTATGATTCAGATTATGCAAGAGGACAATATTGGGCCTCAGATACTACTGAAGATGAACACTATAGCTACCGAAATTATTCGTATATGGATTTTACTGCCGATAATATCACAGGAGAGAATACATCATATAAGAAGAATGAAGCAGTGGTAAGAACAATTTCTGGAGCCAGTTATCATGGCTTTTCCGTCCGCTGCGTGAAA
>CALZOR010000017.1 GCA_945827785.1 uncultured Bacteroidales bacterium
TTTTTGTGCACCTTGTGAAGTAATAATTAATTTTTATAAATGGGAAAACTTAGGAAATTCTTATTGTCGGCTTTTCTGACAGTCTTTGCGGGAGGATTTTTCCTTCATGCTCAGAACACTGTCAAGGTCACGGGTGTCGTGACTTCAGCCGATGACTCGCTTCCTTTGATGGGCGTAGGTGTAATGGCCGGTCCAGGAGTCGGAGTGGTCACGTCGCTTGACGGAGACTATACCATTGAAGTGAAGCCGGGAACCGAACTGGTGTTCTCCAGCATCGGTTTCCTTGATGAAAAGGTTGTTGTGCCTCAGGCTGAGACATTCCGCTGTGACGTGGTGATGCACACTGAGAGCATGAAACTTGACGATGTAGTTGTCATTGCCTATGGCGTGCGAAAAAAAGGAACCGTTGCCGGCTCTGTATCGACAGTCAAGTCGGACAAACTTGAAAGCACTCCTACAGCGGCTTTTGACCAGGCTCTTCAGGGCCAGGTCGCAGGTCTTACTGTCCTTTCAAATACGGGAGAACCGAGTTCTTCGGCAACGATGACAATCCGTGGAACCAATTCCATCAATTCGGGAACTGCACCTCTGTACATCCTTGACGGTGTTGCAATCTCTGCATCGGACTTCAATACAATCAATCCGTCGGATATTGAGAGCATGTCAGTGCTGAAGGATGCTTCTTCAACGTCAATTTACGGAGCACGTGCTGCAAATGGCGTGATTGTGATTACGACAAAAAGGGGACGTAACATGGAACGTCCTGTGATCAGGTATGCGATGCAGCTCGGTATTTCAGCGATTGCCCAGGGAAACTGGGATCTGATGAATACGGCCGAGAGGATTCGGTATGAAAAGGAAATAGGACTTGACACAGGCAAAGATTATAGTTTTCTCTCGAAGACAGATGTGAACTGGATGGATGCCATCTACAAGGATGATGCTCTCCTGCAGAGCTACGAACTCTCCGTTTCCGGAGCAACCGATAAAACAAATTACTATGTCTCGGGAGGATATTACAATCAGGACGGTATTGCTCCAGGTTCCGGTTTCGAGCGCTACTCAATGCGTGTGAACTTCGATCAGGTAATGGCAAAATGGTTGAAGATGGGATCGAACACAATGTTCAACTATCAGAATATCAGCCAGGCGGATGAAGGTAGCTATAACCTTCTTACGCCGATTTCTGCATCCAGGTTCATGCTTCCATACTATAATCCTTTAAAGGCTGACGGTTCCCTTGCCAGCATCGAAGACGGTTCATGGAACGGAACCGGCCAGAACCCTCTTGAGTGGCTTGAGAACAATCCCCTGACATACAAGAAATATAAGGTGCTTTCAACCTTGTATGCAGAAATTACACTTTACAAGAACCTGATATTCAAGTCTCAGTTTGGAGTTGATTATTCCCACACTACAGGCTTCAGCCAGTCATTCCCGGAATACAAACCAAATCTTGGTGACGGTTCTGCAGCAAGAAGTTCCACTGACGGACTCAGCCTTCAGGTGTCAAATACCCTGACCTACCGTTTCGATATTGACAATATACACGATTTCAATTTCCTCATCGGTCAGGAGGCATTGACTTGCCATAACGAACGGTTTTCGGTCACTACCAAGGGCCAGACAAACAACAAACTTACTGACATCTCTACCGGAACCCGTGCTACGGGGTGGTCAAGTACTTCTACATCAGACTATTCCACAGTATCATTCTTCGGAAGGGGAGAGTATAACTATGCAGACAGGTATTATGCTGACTTCTCTGTCCGTACGGATGGCTCGTCCAGATTCGGAAAGAACAGTCGCTGGGGAGCTTTCGGTTCCGTAGGTCTGATGTGGAACCTTCGCAATGAACCATTTGCAGCTCACACAAGGAACTGGCTCACAAATGGACAGATTGCTCTCAGCAGCGGAACATCCGGCAACTCTGAAATCCCTTACTATGAGCACATGTCACTCATTGGCGGAGGATATGAATATATGGGTGACTCGGGTGTCGCTCCTGTACAGCCTGGTAATGAGTCACTTACCTGGGAAAATACCTGGACCAGCAACCTTGCTTTCCACTTCGGCTTCTGGAACAGGCTCAATGTCGATCTCGAACTCTACAACAAGAAGACCACTGACATGCTCATGCAGGTTCCTGTTTCCTATGCTCAGTCAAACGGATACGGATACAGATGGTCCAATGTCGGAGCCATGGTCAACAGGGGATTTGAATTCAATGTGAACGCAACCCTTCTGAGTATCAGGGACTTCAACTGGTCCGTCAATGCCAACTTCGGATATAACCACAACCGTATCAAGGAACTGTACAACGGAGTTACCGAGTATGAATTAGCCAATACGAATACCAAGTTTGTCGTAGGCCATCAGCTTGGTGAGTTCTACCTGAACCGTTATGCCGGCGTCAATCCTGCAAATGGAGATGCCCTCTGGTATGACAAGGACGGAAAACTTACCAATGAACTCAAGGATGAGGACAAGGTCCTTCTCGGCAAAGGTTATTTTGCTCCATGGCAGGGAGGTTTCGGAACCCAGCTTTCATGGAAAGGACTCTCTGTCTCAGCACAGTTCAGCTGGGTGGCTGACAGATGGATGATAAACAACGACCGTTTCTTTGATGAGTCGAACGGGCGGTTTGCCTCATACAACCAGTCAAGGAGACTTCTTGACAGGTGGAAGAATCCGGGTGACGTAACAGACATCCCTCGTCACGGAGTTTACACTGAATTTGACAGCAGACTTCTTGAAGATGCTTCGTTCCTTCGTCTGAAGAATGTCATGATAGGATATTCGCTTCCTGACAATCTTCTTAGGAGGACAGGTTTCCTCAGGGGTATCAGGATTTATGTCCAGGGACAGAACCTTCTGACTTTCACCAAGTTTTCGGGTCTTGATCCGGAGAGTTCCCTCAATGTTTATGCGGCACAGTATCCGATGTCGCGTCAGTTTACCTTCGGACTTGATTTGACTTTCTGATATGAATGAGATTATGAATAGAATTAATACACACATATATAGGATTGTTTCTGCACTCCTTCTCACCTTCAGCCTTGTGTCCTGTCTGGAGAAGATTCCGGGGGACTACATCCCTGAGGAGGAAGGAATGACGTCATTCAATGATGCAGAACAGACCCTTACCGGTATTTATTCCGCTTACAAGAGCGGTGCTTTGTACAGCGGCTATCTTACCTTGTGCCCTGACATCCAATCCGATCTGGTCTATGCCGTGAAAGGCAATTCAAATACTTACGGCAGGTTCTGGCAGTGGGAAGTTCGTTCAACAGACAGCGAATTGTCAGCTGTCTATGGCTCGCTTTACACCGTAATCGGACGTTGCAACTTTTTCCTCGAGAAGGTCGGAGAACTTAAGGCAGGCATGACTGATGATGATGAGATTACGGCTCTCGATTATTATACCGGCGAGGTATATTGTGCAAGGGCTCTTGCATATTCTGAACTCATCAAATGTTTCTGCAAGGCATATAATGACCAGACAAAAGACGAGGCTGATGGTGGAGTTGTGATTCGTACCAAATGGTCGGAGTCAGAGCATGTCCGCCGTGCAACATTGAAAGATTCTTATGCTCTGGTTATCTCTGATTTGGAAAAAGCATCAGAGCTTCTTGATCCGGAGTATGACAATTACAACTCATACTATTTCACGCATGCAGCCGTTAATGCAATCCGTGCAAGGGTTGCCCTCTATATGGAGGACTGGGACAATGCCGTGAAATATTCCACAGAGGTTATTGAGTCGGATGTTTTTTCACTTGCCAATGCAAGAGCAATGGTGACAAGTTCCCAGTCTTTCCTGCAATATCTCTGGACCAATGATTCTTCATATGAGGTTATTTGGCGTGTCGGTTTCACTACGACCTCTTACGGCGGAGCTCTCGGTCAGGTTTTCCTGAACTTCACTACAGACAGGACTTACTATTATCCGGACTATGTCCCTGCCCAGTCAGCCCTTAACCTCTATACTTCAGGCGATCTTAGGTATGATGCCTATTTCAGGAATGTCAAGACAGGATATGCAAGCGGACTTGAGTGGCCTCTTCTGATAAAGTATCTTGGCAATGAGCAGTTCTTGTCAAACTATATCTTCCATGTGAACATGCCTAAGCCACTTCGTCTTGCTGAGCAGTATCTTATCCGTGCGGAGGCGTACTGCCGCAGAGGGGAGTACAACAAGGCAAGTTCAGATCTTACAACCTTGCGCCAGAGCCGTTTCTCGACAGGTGGAAATATTAGTGTCAACTCGGAGAACTGGCTTCAGACAATCAGTGATGAAAGGACAAGGGAGTTATATATGGAAGGCTTCCGCCTGAATGACCTCAAAAGATGGGGTATGGGTTTTGAACGTACTCCACAGGCTGAGTCGCAGGACGAAGGCAGCAAACTCAAGGTTTCAAAGGACAATCCTCTTTTTGTATGGCCGATTCCAAGACATGAAATAGAGGCTCCGGGTTCAGAAATTAAAGGAAACGAAAGCAACTGATGATGAAGACTTTATATAAATATTCAATTCTCCTCTTCCTGATTTTCGGCGCCTTTCTGACGTCGTGCCAGGAGGAGTATATCACATACGACGATGCGGAGTATGTGATGTTTGCTGATACTCTTGCAACCTATGCAATCCAGGAAGATGAATTTCAGTTCAATATCCCGGTTGTATCGACGGTCACAAGAAATTATGACAGAACTTTCGCTGTCGAGGTCATCGATGTCCAGGGACAGGCTGTGGAGAGACTGCACTACAGCATTGAGTCAAACACAGTGGAAATTCCTGCGGGACAGACAAAAGGTGAAGTTAAGGTAAGCGGAAATTATAAGGAACTTGATCCTGCTAATCCGGTTTACCTTACACTTCAGCTCATAGCACCTGAATCTGTTCAGATGCCTCTTTATGGCAACAGGACAAAGGCAGTTCTCCAGAGGGTGGACCCTTTCAAACTTGAGGATTTCACCGGCTGGTGCGTATTCTCATCAATGTTCCTCTACCAGTACAGCATGACCGGCTCGTACCAGAGACTGGTAAAATGTGAAGCGAAGACAGAGGGGGAGAATCCGGCCGTGATTTGTCGCAATATGTTCAAGGATGGCTATGATGTTGAGATGGTTTTCCATCCGAAAGATCCTCTCAACCAGTATGTTACGGTTCCGGAAGGACAGGCTGCGGCAGATGAGTATTCTTTCTTCGGAATTTCCTATGGCGACAATGCAATTCTTGTCAGGAACAGCAGTCTCTATACTTCAAACTTCTATACATTCGGAAAATATCTGTATGTCTGGACTGAACTTTATGTAGAGGCTCTTGGAGAACTTTACGGAAGTGTCGGCCATTTCTACAACGTCATGGAGTTCGTAAGCGATGCCGAGGCACGCAGGCTCTTCAATGAAGGAATGCCGGGGTATTATGAATAATAAACAGAAAAATAATAATAAATAATATGAAAGCATTTTACAAACTTACATCAATTATTTTGGGAGCTGCGTTTGTACTTTCTTCATGCGAATTGCAGAAGGTTGACAGTACTCCCGAACCCGTTTTCCCGGAGGGAATCGACACTGTCAATGTAAATCCTGGTGACAGGCATACCATAAAAATCATTGCTAATCTGGATTGGGAACTTGAACTCAAATCAGAAGGAGGCTCTGCATGGTTCTGGATGGAAGAGGGAGAAGGAAAGCAGCCCGTGAGCAAAATTAAAGGAGAAGCTACTGAAGGAAAGGATGTTACCATCGTTGTCTCAGATGTTGAGGAGTATGACAAGGTAAGGACATGCGAAGTGATTCTTACAATGAAAGATCAGCCAAAGACTATTGCGACTCTTGTTCGTGGCTCAAAAGACAGAAACATTGCCGTATGGGTTGCAAAGTCTGATGAATACGGATTCATCCTGTCTGAAACGGAAGGAACCATATATGAATACGAAGCAGATGCAGTAGCTGAAGGTGCAAGCCTTACTCTTGTATGGCCTTCTGAAATGGATTTCTATCAGATGGCCGTCAAGGTTACCGCCGATTTCCCATGGGAACTTGCAGAGCTTCCTGAATGGCTTGAGATTTTCGGCCTTGATGAAGACAAAGACCTCAGGGTAGGTACTGTGGAATTCAGGCTCAAGGCGAACATTGAAAAGATTTCCCTTGAAGAACAGAAGGGCAAGGTAACTTTCCTCGGAGGCGAGAATGAGATGCTTTCATTTGAGGCAGTGCTCCCGGAATCCAAGAACACCATAGACTCGAATTTCCCGGAAAAAATAGAGGTGTCGGCAGAAGGCAAGTTTGCCAATGACATGGGCTCCGAGCAGGAAATTCTGTTCAAGACAATCACGGCTGCAGCAGGATTGCAGGTCTATCTTCCATATTTCGATGGAGAATACTGGTATACTACTACTGATGAATATCTTTACAACTGGATTGAACTCAGCACTCCTAATGGACAATGGGATGAAAACGACAACAGCAAGATTCAGTCAGTCAAATATCAGCTGAAGGTCAAGCCAAACACTTCTTCTGAACCTCGTACTGCATATATCCTTGCTTTGCCTGCAAGCATTGCTGCCGGAATCAAGGATCCTGACTACGACCTGTACACAGGCCCAGACGGCACAGGTGACATCAAGGATGAATACAAACCTTATATCCTTTCAACCATCGAGCAGAAAGGTGCGGAGTCTTCGTTTGACGAATTTTTCCTTCTTGGAGAGAATTTCCAGACAGAAGGGGCACAGATGACGGTTATGCAGCCGACGGATGAATGGTATCCCACCCTTTCCGAGACAGGTTGCTCTTATCTGTACAAACTGGTTTTCTCTTATGCTGATGGCGCATTCGCCAGCGGAGACACTGCCGTGAAATGGATGTCTGCAATGCAGTGCAGTACGGATATGTTGTTCCTGGAAGACAATCAGACATTTGTCAATGTCTCATACGATGATTATGGCAATACACAGTTCATTCCAAAGACTTCCGTTTGCGGAAGCGAGAGGCTGGAATGCTTCGTGGTCTTCTTTGATGCGACTTCTGAAACTCCTATTGCCATCGTTGATGTTATCTATAATCCTGGAGGTGAAGCCAGTGCACCATTTGCATTCGTCTATCCGAATTATGTCAAAGGTGCTACCCTCGAAAGATATACAGGAGAACTTTTGCCAATTCTGAAATCGTACTCGATTCCGGAAAGCGCAATCTATATCCTGACTTATACTGTTCCGGAGCCTCAGAATACTGTTATAACCTGTCCTGGCAGTCCTTATTATGATTGCGCATGGGGTAATGAAACGGGATCAACGGATTATTGGCTGACTCATGAAATGACTGGAGCAAACGAAATGATGGTGTTCATGAGTGAAGCAGGAAAAACCGATTATTTCCTGTTCGGGAACATGAACTCAGGTGGTTTTACAGCTGCCTTGGTCTGCACGAACACTACGGTTGTAGAATAATGAATAAATGACTATTTGAAACTGTATGAGATTTTTTAAATCATATCTGCTGTTGTTTTCTTCTCTGGCTGCCCTGCTTGCAACTTCCTGCGTGAAGGAAATGGGTACGGACAACCGTGAGAAGGATTACGGCTATGTCCAGTTCAAACTGTACAAAGAAGCGTCTTTCGACTCTGCCACCAAAGCGGTCGTCAGCCAGCTGGATTATCTATCCCAGGCAGCCAAGATCAAGGTCACGTTGAGTTATTCGGATGTGACCATATCACAGACGTTGACCTTGAGTGCAGCTGATGACGAGTCCGCTGAATATGGGCTCAGGAGTGAAAAAATCCAGCTCCTGGGAGGAGAATATGAAGTGGATTCATATACTCTCTATGACAAGCTTGATGAAGAACTCTATCGCGGCGATTCAAAGGGAGCGAAGTTCACTGTTGTCCCCGGAGGCCTCGAGATATGCGACCTTACGGCAAATGTCCAGCCGCGTGGAAAGGTCAGATTCCGCTTCGTCAAGGATTTCAAGCCTGCCACCAAGGCCTCTGCCAAGGAATATACATTCGATGAAATCAAGTATGTCAGCCTGACTGTCAAGAAGAACGGCTCGTCTGACAGGTTCAGTTTCGACAAGATCAAGACAGAGTTCGAAATGGACTTTGCAGAAGATGACAGAAGGGTGTCATTCCTTCAGTGTGATACTTTGCTGTCCATTCCTGCCGGAGAATATACAGTTCTCTCTTATTCAACATTTGATTCTTCGAAGATTCTGAAGGAGACCAATACGGCCCCGACCGAGTCGGTCTTCAGCATATCAGACAATGTGACTACTGAAGCAGATGTGAAGATAACTCTCAATGAATCAGATGAGTATATCAAGGATTATATGGCTCTGAAGGATATCTGGGAGGCTCTTCACGGAGAGGACTGGTATTATAGCGGGGAAGATTTCCAGAAAGGAGTGAACTGGGACTTCAACAAGGACATAGACCTTTGGGGAGACCAGCCTGGTGTCGAGCTTCATTCCAACGGCCGCGTCGCATCACTCAATTTGAGCGATTTCGGTTTCTATGGCGACATGCCGGCGGCAATCGGCCAGCTTACAGAACTGGCAGTCCTGTATCTCGGAACCCATAACGATACCAACCTGCTTGATTACGATCCGCCTCTTGATGACAAGAGCGGAATGTCAAGAATGGAAGCCCACAAGGCATATATGAGGCTGAAGCATCCTGCAACCCAGATGTCAGAGCCCGTTGCCCGCGCACTTATGGAGAACAATATTTCAATCCCTGAGATTGAAATGTACAAGAGCATGTCCGAAGATGAAATTATTGAGAAGGGGACAGGCCGGATGAGAATCAAACCGATGGACATGGTCCACGGAAAGAAATGCAATGGCTTGAAGAGCCTTCCAAAAGAAATCGGAAATCTGGTAAACTTGGAGAAACTTTTCATCGCAAACGGTGACCTGAAATCTCTTCCCGATGAAGTCGCAAATCTTGATGCAGTCACTGACCTTGAAATTTACAACTGCTCTGAAATGAAGGTGTTCCCAGTGGCAATTGCCGGGATGGCATCCATTGAGTCCATCAACCTGTCTAATAACAGCCAGTGGCCTGCGGATGAAATACTTAATGGCGTAAAGAAACTTTCAAGCGGAGAAGCGGCTGCAAAGATTCAGATTATCTACCTTACTGAAAATAACCTGGAAGTTTTGCCGAAGGAAGTGTGCAATATGAAGAAGCTTGGCCTTCTGGACCTTTCGAAAAATAAGATTCATACAATTGAAAAAGCTTTTGGAAAGGACATCAATCCTGTTCAGATGTGCTTTGACTATAATCAGTTAAGCAGCCTTCCTACTGTGGAGATTGATGGCAGGCACATATTCTGCCAGACAGATGATGTGGAATCTTTCTCATTCAAGTACAACAACTTCACGGAGTTCCCTGACATCTTCAGTTCTGATTCGAAATATGTGATGAAGTCCGTTGATTTCTCATTCAATCAGATTACCAGATTCCAGCACAATGCAAACGGAGGCACTGCTTACCAGGGCATTAAAGTCGAGACTCTGACATTGAGCAACAACCCGCTTGGAACCTATCCTCTGGAACTTGCACAGAGCAACTCTACTGTGGCAAACATCAATATCCGTGGCTGCAAACTGAACAAGATTCCTGAAGGCAGTTTCACTTATGAGAAAGCCGTGAATATCACGTCAATTGATTTCTCATACAACGACCTTACGGACCTTCCTTCTGAATTTCATGCAGGCAATATGCCATATTTCTATGGTATAGACTTGTCATACAACCGGTTCTCGAAATTCCCGTTCGAACCGTTTGACAGTGCGTATCTTACCGTGTTCGGTATCCGTGCCCAGAGGGACGCCAATGGCGCACGCTGTCTCTCACAGTGGCCTACCGGAATGTTCAATCACAAAGGCTTGAGAGGCTTCTATATAGGGTCCAATAACCTTGGCAAGATTGACGATACCATTTCCACTCTGATCTACTATCTTGATATAAGCGACAATCCGAACATCGTGTTTGATGCTTCAGGAATCTGCTCGGCCTGGAAGGCAAAGGCTTATTATCTGATATATGACAAGACACAGGATATCCGCGGTTGTGAAAGCATGTTGAACTAAAGTTATTGACAGACTATGAAGATTAATAAAATATTTGTTTTGTTGTCAACTCTGGCAATAGCACTAACATCCTGTCAGGTTTCTCAGGAGATAGAATTTGATGTGGCTGTTGAATCTGGAGTTATAAATATAGGCCCGGACGGTGGACTACGAACAATTTCAGTGAAATCTCCATCAAATTGGACGGCGACTACTCAGGCTCCTTGGATTACGATTTCTCCTGCTAATGGCAAGTCAAGCACCGAATGTCGCATCATCATAGATTCTACCTTGTATGATACCGCCAGGGAAGCGTGGGTGACTTTCAAACTTTTAGGAAAAACCAATGAATTGAAAGAATTTCAGGTCATCCAGGAAGGTTATCCGTATTCCATAACATTGAAAGAGACTGAAGTAAAAATTCCGGAATATGCGGATTACGGTGAACGTAGCTTTGATGTTGCTGTGAATTCCAATGTCGACTTTGATGTCGTAATACCTGATAATGCATCTTGGATTATGAGCAAGAAGGAGAATCCTGATTTTGACAGAGGGATACGACCTAGGAATGTCATGGTTCATTTTGATTGGAAGGTGAATACCCGCCCAAACAAGAATGAGGTGGAAATTGTGTTCCGTCCAAAAGGCGACAAGCAATTGGCACGGCAAGATAATTTGAAAGTTGTTCAAGGTGCAGCACAAGAGATTGAGGCTGGAACTGTTAAGGGCGATTCTCTGGCTCTTCTGGCAATTGCCCGTGCGATAAATATGTGGAGAGAGTGGGATACTGCCGACAGAATGGAACTTTGGGATGGGATTGAGGTATGGAAAGAAGGAAAGGACAAGGGCAGGGTCAAGTCTGCACATTTTTTCCTTTTTTCAACCAAAGAAGGACTACCGTTTGAGGTGTCATATCTCACGGCGGCGGAGGAACTTTATTTTTATGGTAATACCAATTCCTTCCTTCTGAACCTATCGTGTGGCCCATATATCTGCAAACTTCCTCAATTGCGCAAACTTACCATAGGTGCTTATGGCCTTACAGAATTGGATAAGGATTTTAAAGACCTTGCCAATCTGGAGTACCTTGATTTGAACGGTAACAACTTTGAAGAGATTCCTGCTGTGTTTTCCCCAGATAGTCTGCCGAATCTCACGGCTTTGATTATCAATGCCAACCAGAGGAACGTAACCAATGATCTGTTCAATAATTACAAGGAGAACAGCGGCGGACTGATAAATGAATGTCCTCTAAGACCGGACGGCACAAGAGAGTTTCCAAGGCGTCTGCTGAAATGGAACAAGCTTGATACCCTCAGGCTTTCAGTGAACTATCTTCAGGGTACCATCCCTGACCTCATGGACGATCCGGATTTCCCTAAGTGGACAGCTGAGGAGGTGAATGCATGTGATACTCTGCCGGCAAAGCTTATCGGTCTTCCTAAAGTGCTTCCGGACACGGATTTCCTTGCAATCAACCTTAACAGGCTGCATGGAGAGCTCCCGGACTGGCTGCTCTACCATCCGAAACTCGACTTGTGGTATCCGTTCCAGCTTATCTTCCTTCAGGAAGGCAAGGACAGGGAAGGCAATGTGGCAGGCTTCAGCAATGAACCGGCTAACTTGAACTACTATTACGAGGAATATAAGAACAAGAAGTACAATCCAAACAATTAATACAGGATTGAATGAAAATGAACAGAATATTCAGAAATATTGTTATTGTGGCAGTTGCAGCCGGCCTGGCTGTATCCTGCAACATTTCCGCTCCTGAAACAGACAACAACCAGACGGCTCCCGAGATGACAGATGATGTCCTTTCCGGAGAACTCCTTGTCCGCTTTGATGCTTCGGTTGCAGACCTGCTCGATCAAGCAGGCCTTACAAAGGCTGCTTCTACCAAGAGCGGTGTCACATCAGTCGATGAGGTGCTCTCGATTCTGGAAGGTTGTACACTTGAGAGGGTCTTTCCTGTGGACCGCAGGACAGAGGAAAAGGCAGTTCAGAACGGCCTCAATCTCTGGTATGTAGTCAGGTTTTCGGAGAAGGCTTCTGTTGAAGAAGTTGCTGCAAGGCTTTCTGCACTCGGAGAAGTCAGCCGTGTCGAGTACAACAGGGCAATCAGGAAGACCTTCAGCAAACCGGCAATCCCTCTTACACGTGAGGATGTCGCAGCTGTAACCAAGGCTGCCGGGGGTTGGAATGACCCTGAACTTCCTTATTGGAATGACCCTGAACTTCCTTATCAGTGGCATCTTGTCAATGACGGCAAGTTGAAAAGTGAAAAATTCGCTGCCGGCTCTGACGTGAACGTGCTCGGCGCCTGGGAGAAATGCACAGGTGATCCTTCAATCATCGTTGCCGTTGTGGATGAGGGTGTTGACTGCTTCCATAAAGACCTCAGGGCGAGCATGTGGGTGAATGAAGGTGAAATCTGGCGTTCGCATGAGGATAATGACGGAAACGGTTATGCAGGTGACGTGCATGGTTACAACTTCGCAAAGAACAGCGGTGTGATCTCAACTGACAGCAAGTATGACTCAGGTCACGGAACCCATGTTGCCGGAGTCATTGCTGCCCAGAACAACAACGGCTTGGGCATAAGCTCAATTGCCGGTGGAGACGGAGTCAACCCAGGTGTAAGAATCATGTCCTGCCAGATTTTCTCAGGACAATATACGGCATCGGTGCTTGATGAGGTAAGAGCAATCAAATATGCTGCTGACAATGGTGCAGTGATTCTCCAATGCAGCTGGGGTTATGTTTCCGGTGCTGCAAATCCGTATGAGTGGACTCCACAGTATTCTACGGACGAGCAATGGAAATACGACTGTCCTCTTGAAGTTGCAGCACTCGATTATTTCATCCACTATGCCGGTTCACCTGACGGAGTGATCGAAGGCGGAATTGCCATTTTTGCGGGTGGAAACGAGGATGCTCCAGCTGCAGGTTATCCAGGAGCCTATAAGAATTTCGTATCCGTTGCGGCGACAGCTGGTGACTTCACCCCTGCAATCTATTCAAACTATGGTACCGGAATCAATATCAGCGCCCCAGGCGGAGACCAGGACTATTACTGGAACTATGATGACAGAGGAACAAGAGGCGCGATAGGCTGCGTTCTTTCCACTCTCCCTGTCACCGTTTCCGAACTTGGATATGGTTATATGGAAGGCACATCAATGGCATGTCCTCACGTTTCAGGAGTCGTCGCCCTCGGACTTTCCTATGCGGCAAAACTCAAGAAACATTTCAAGGCAGAGGAAGTCATTGAGATGCTGTATGAGTCTGCAAGGCAGAGGCCTGTCGATGCAAAATGGGACTATGATAATCCGAAGGTTTACTACAAATATGTCGCTGACCTTGGCCTCACCCACAAGTCTTCCATCGACCTTAACGAATACAGAGGAAAGATGGGAGCAGGAATGGTGAACGCCGAGGGATTGCTCAACCTCATTGAAGGTGCGAAGGCTCCGGCGATGTCATTCCCTAACGTAACCCTTGCAGTTGAAGAGAGCGCTTCATTCATTCCATCCGTGTATATTGATGGTAGCAATTTCAGTGTAGAGATAGCAAATCAGGAGATTGCCGGGTGTGCTAAGGATGGTAACAAACTTGTGTTCAAGGGCAACAAGGTCGGCCAGACTGAGGCTACTCTCAAGTGGGATGGCGGCTCTCAGGCCTTTGTCATCACTGTTAAATCGTCTTCATCATCAAACGGCTGGTTATAGGATGAAATTTCTGTTGAGCATAGTTCTGTTCTGGGTTGTTGCCCTGGCGTCCTGCCAGGATATTTCAGCCCAGATAAAGATAGTGCCAAAGGAAAGGCTTGACAGCGTTGCATGTCCTCCTTTGAGCCCTGATGCTGCACGCCTCCGCCTTGACAGGACCACGGTCCTCCTTGGCGAACTTTCTTCTGACGGACCGGTATCAAAGGTCCTTCTCAAGATAAGCAACTCAGGGGACAAAGATTTGAAAATCAGCAGGATTACGACAACATGCTCATGCGTTGCCGCCCTCAGTGACAGGCTGGTCATCAAACCGGGGGAGATCGCCAATCTCAGAGTAAGTTTCAATCCCAGGGGCCATATCGGATTTCAGAAATACAGGGTTCATGTCTATACAGACGGTAACCGAAATCCTTCTGCTATTCTGAATCTTGAAGCTCATGTGACGAAATAAAGCAGCTATGCCAACATTATAAACAGAAAAACAAATGAAACCAATTATCAAAATCATTCTTACGATATTCTCTGCCGCAGCTTTGGTTTGCGCTTGCAATAAGGTGGATACTCCGTCTGTGGAATATCTTCCGGTTACTGCCAACAATATTTCCGGCGACTGGACTCTTGTGGAGTTTTCAGGGGTGAAGCTTGCGAAAGGAACCTATATGAACATCACATTTGTCAGAAACGAGAAAACATTCGTGATGGAGCAGAATCTTGATTCTCCAAATGAAATCCCTCACGTTTCCACCGGTACTTTCAATATTGTCGTGGATGAGGCAATCGGAAGCATAATCAAGGGTAAATATGACTATGACGGAGGCCTGTGGAGTCATGATTATGTCGTGACTGACCTTACCGCGACCTCAATGACATGGACTGCCAGGGATGACAGCTCGTTTGTCCAGAAATTTGAACGTATTTCCAAGTAGGAAAATACTGGTTAAAGCATAGAAAAAGGGGACTGCTCAGTCGAGCTTGTCCCCTTTTTCATTATAGAATTCATTCTGCAGAACTGTGAAATCGGTGACTTCCACCAATTCAAGTTTACATTTGTACTTTTTCTTCCAGCGTCCCAGAATAGATGAGAAAAGTCCACGTGTGAGATAGGCTCCGAGAATCGGGCTGACCTTCAATACCAGATTTGTGTACTTTTTCTCGTTTACATAATACGTAAGCCTTCTTTCGATGGCTTCGTCAATCACGACACTTGATGCAATCTTTCCGGTTCCGTTGCACACAGGACACACTTCAGTGGTGTTGATCTCTGTTGCCGGACGCACTCTCTGGCGTGTAATCTGCATCAGACCGAACTTCGTGAGCGGCAGCACATTATGCTTGGCTCTGTCAGTCTCCATCAGCTCCTGCATTTTCTTGTAGAGGGCGTTGCGGTGTTCATTTGTTTCCATGTCGATGAAATCGACAATCACGATTCCGCCCATGTCCCTCAGCCGGAGCTGCCTTGCAATTTCTTCAGCGGCATAGCAGTTGACATCGAATGTGTTCTGTTCCTGCTCCTTGTTCTTGGCTCTGGTTCCGCTGTTGACATCGATTACATGGAGTGCTTCAGTGTGTTCAATCACAAGATATGCGCCCTGCTTGATTGGGACAACCTTTCCAAATGCGCTCTTGATCTGCCTGGTGACTTCAAAATGGTCGAAGATAGGAACTTTGTCCTTGTAGTGCTTGACAATTTTTTCCTGTTCAGGCGAGATAAGTGAGATGTACTTGCGGATTTCCTCATAGATTGTCTCGTTGTTGACATAGATGTTCGAGAACGAATCATTGAGCAGATCCCTAAGGATGGTGGTTGTCTTGCTGTATTCCGTGAAAAGCAGCTGAACGCTCTTGGATTTGACCAGTTTGTCCCAGGAATTCTCCCATTTGTCTATGAGCGACATCAGCTCGGCATCGAGGATTGCGGCATTTTTGCCTTCAGCGGCCGTACGGATGATTGCTCCGTAATTCTTTGGAAGAATGCTCTTTACAAGTGTCTCAAGTCTCCTTTTCTCTTCTTTTGAAGAGATTTTCTGAGATACGCTGACCTTCTCTCCGAAGGGCAGCAGTACAATGTTACGTCCTGCTAATGAAATTTCCGCAGTCAGTCGTGAACCTTTCGTGGAAATCGGCTCCTTGACAATCTGTACAATTATCATCTGACCCGGGGTGAGCACATTCTCAATCCTTCCTTCTTTTTCAAGTATGGATTTTGGTTTGATGTGCGAAAACATTCCCTTGTTGTCGGTATTTGCATTGACTCTCCTGACGAATTCGTCGAAGGAGTAGAAATACAGTCCGAGGTCGAGATAATGTACGAATGCCTCTTTTTCGTCACCGATGTCAACGAAAGCAGCGTTGAGCGCAGGAAGAATCTTCTTCACTTTTCCCAGATAGACGTCGCCCACTGAAAAACTGTGCCCTTGGCTGGACTCCTTGTTGAGCTCGATCAGCCTGTGGTTCTCCATCAGTGCTATCGAGACTTCCGTTGAATTGACATCAACGATAAGATCTTTTTCAGACTCCATCAATTTCTATTAGGACTTGTTTTTAACTAAAGAGGCCGACCACATTGGCCAGCCCCTCTTAGCAGACTGCTAAAATGGCAGACACGCCGAGAAAATTACTTTCTCTTCTTGTGTCTATTCTTGCGCAAACGTTTTTTACGTTTGTGAGTTGCCATCTTATGCCTTTTATGCTTCTTTCCGTTTGGCATAATACTTTGGTTTTAAATATGTTAATTATTTTACTGCGTTTACGAACACTTTGGCTGGCTTGAATGAAGGAATGTTGTGTGCAGGAATGGTCAAGGTCGTGTTCTTAGTGATGTTCCTTGCTGCTTTCTCAGCCCTGTGTTTGATGATGAAGCTGCCGAATCCACGAAGATAAACTGGGTTACCTTTGCTGAGTGATCCTTTAACGCACTCCATGAACTCCTCTACAACGCGAAGTACAGTGGTTTTCTCGATTCCGGTAGACTTTGCAACCTCATTTACGATTTCTGCCTTTGTCATAACTCTTAATATTTTTAATCAATTACTATTTGTCGATATATCTCTGCAAAATTATGATGAATTTTCCAATTAACCAAAGAAAATCAATATTTTTCCGTACTTTCGCACTCCATTACAGTGAATTGACAGTCTTTTGTGCCTTGGCATGGAGATTGACTATTATGTATCGGCATTGTTCCCATGCCTTCCGCCTGCCAAAATGGCAGGTGTAGTGATGTATTAAGAGAAATATATAATGTATGAAAGATAATTTTAACGAAATGTTTTCCTCAGCCGGAGCTGAAGTGAGCATCATCCCCGTTCTTCAGGGAGATGCAATGATGAAGGTTGAAGATGATCAGCTTCCGGACTCATTGCCAATCCTTGCGTTGAGAAACGCAGTATTGTTCCCGGGATCCGTATTCCCGATTACAATCGGAAGAGATAAATCCATCCGCCTGATAGAAGATGCGGAAAAGAATAATTCTTTCATCGGCGCCGTTCCTCAGAACGATCTGTCGGTAGAGGACCCAGGAAGGGAGGACCTCTTTGACTATGGAACCGTTGCCAAGGTCATCAAGACACTTGAGATGCCGGATGGTTCCCTTACTGCCATCCTGCAGGGATTCAGGCGTTTCGAGCTTCATGAGGTGATGAATTACGAGCCTTATCTTCTCGGACGTGTTACATATCTGCATGATGTCCAGCCTGAGAACGATGCCAAGACAAGGATGATTGCAGAATCCCTCAAGGAAAAGGCTTCATCCATCATCCGCGCATCGAACATGGTGCCTCGGGAGGCTGTCAGCGCCCTGAAGAGCATTGACAGTTTTGAATTCCTTGTGAATTTCATTGCAACTACGGTAGAGATAGAAGATTTCAACGAGAAGGCAGGACTCCTGCAATATTCCGACCTCAGGACGAGGGCTATGAAGCTTCTGGCCCTTCTTGACAACCAGCTGGAACTCCAGAAAATCAAGCAGGAAATCAACCAGAAGGTGAAAACCGAGATGGACCAGCAGCAGAGGGAATATTTCCTGAACAATCAGCTCAAGACCATCCAGGAAGAACTCGGAATGGATGAAATGGAGGAATTCGCCCAGTTCCGCGCCCGTGCTGAAGAGAAACTCTGGCCTGCGGCTGTTCAGGAAATCTTCGAGAAGGAGATGGCAAAGCTGGAGAAATACAATCCGACTTCGCCTGACTACAGCATCCAGTACAACTACATCCAGTTCATGCTTGACCTTCCATGGGGATGCGAGTCTGAGGACAATCTCGACCTCAAACATGCCCAGAAGGTGCTTGACGAGGATCATTACGGCCTTGAAAAGGTCAAGGACAGAATCATCGAGTACCTTGCGGTGCTCAAGCTCAAGGGCAATATGAAATCGCCGATTCTCTGTCTGTATGGCCCTCCGGGTGTCGGAAAGACCAGTCTTGGAAAGTCAGTTGCAAGAGCTCTCGGAAGAAAATATATCAGGATAGCCTTGGGAGGAGTACATGACGAATCGGAAATCAGGGGACATCGCAAAACCTACATCGGAGCCATGCCTGGAAGAATTCTGAACGGAATCAACCGTGCCGGTACGTCAAATCCGGTAATCGTGCTTGACGAGGTTGACAAGCTCAGCAGCGACATCAAGGGAGATCCGTCTTCTGCATTGCTGGAAGTCCTTGATCCGGAACAGAATACAACTTTCCATGATAACTATCTTGACATTGACTACGATCTTTCGGATGTCCTTTTCATCACGACGGCCAACAATGTCGACAACATTCAGCCTGCTCTCAAGGACAGGATGGAGATGATCAATGTCACCGGATATCTCGCAGAAGAGAAATTCGAGATTGCCAAGCATTACCTTGTCCCGAAACAGATTGAAGAACACGGGCTCAAGAAGTCACAGCTGAAGATTGACAAGGCGGCACTTACCGCAATCATCGACGAATATACCCATGAATCAGGCGTCCGCGGCCTTGAAAAGCAGATTGCAAAGATTGCCCGTGTGACTGCAAAGAAAATAGCCCTTGAGGAGGAAACTCCGGCCACAATCCGGAAGGAAAACCTTCGGGAGTATCTCGGCCTGCCTGTAAATTCTCATGACAAGCAGAAAGGGAATGAGGCACCGGGCGTGGTGACCGGACTTGCCTGGACCTCAATGGGAGGTGAAATCCTGTTCATCGAGAGTTCGGTCAGCAAGGGCAAAGGCGTCCTGACAATGACAGGAAACCTCGGTGATGTCATGAAGGAGTCGGCAACCATTGCATACCAGTACATCAAGGCGCATCCGGAACTTACCGGCATGAGCTATGAGGAGTTCATAGAAAAGGACATTCATGTCCATGTCCCTGAGGGAGCAGTACCTAAGGACGGCCCTTCTGCCGGAATCACGATGGTCAGCTCGATGGTGTCAGCCTTCCGTGGCCGCAAGATCAAGAGCGGGATTGCTATGACCGGAGAAATGACCTTGCGCGGACGTGTCCTTCCTGTCGGCGGTATCAAGGAGAAGATACTTGCAGCCAAGAGGGCTGGTATCGACACCATAGTAATTTCGGAGGAAAACCGAAAAGATGTCGAAGATATCAAGGAAATTTACATAAAAGGACTTACCTTTGTCTATGTTAAGACCATTCAGGATGTGATAGATTTCATATTCTGACCTTGCTGAAGCCTGCTTTATGCAGGAATAAATGCTTGATAATATGGAAGTTAAGATAGAACAAAGTTGGAAAGACGCATTGGCGGGCGAATTTGAGAAACCATATTTCGCTTCGCTGGTGCGTTTTCTTCATGGTGAAAGGGAGCAGGGCTTCCGGGTTTATCCTCCGGGGAGTCAGATATTCAAGGCTTTCGAACTAACTCCTGTGGACAAGGTGAAGGTGGTGATACTGGGTCAGGACCCATATCACGGTCCCGGTCAGGCGATGGGTCTTTCCTTTTCCGTTCCTGACAATGTTCCTGCGCCTCCTTCGCTCAAGAATATCTTCAAGGAAATCGAGTCCGACTTGGGTATAAGGATGAGCGGACGTCCGAATCTGGAGAAATGGGCTTCACAGGGCGTTCTCCTTCTGAATGCCATCCTCACAGTCCGTGCCGGAGTCGCCGCTTCACACAGCAAAATCGGGTGGGAAGAGTTTACGGACGCTGTAATCAAGTATCTTTCAGACAATTGCAATGGTATTGTCTTTCTTCTGTGGGGCAATTTCGCCCGCAGCAAGAAAGCCCTTATAGACAGTTCAAGGCACTATGTACTCGAGGCTGCACATCCGTCGCCTCTGGCACGTGGCGCCTTTTTCGGCTGCCGCCATTTCTCGCAGACCAACAATATATTGATTTCCAGAGGCCTGGCTCCGATTGACTGGCAGTTATAAAACCTGAAACCAATGAAACGAGTTGCATTATTCCCCGGGTCTTTCGACCCTTTCACAGCAGGGCACCTGAACATTCTCAAACGGGCTCTTACGATGTTTGATGAGGTTGTAGTGGCCGTGGGCATAAACCAGGACAAAAGGGGATTCTTCCCGAATGAGAAACGCATTGACATCATCCGTCAGGCAACAGCCGGCATGGAGGGCGTGAGCATAATTCAGTATGACAATCTTACAATCGACACCTGCCGCCAGATGGATATCCACCACATCGTACGAGGGGTGAGGAACATGATTGATTTCGAAACCGAGCGTTCAATTGCGGATGCAAACCGTCGCCTTGCTCCTGATATCGAGACGATTATCATTCCGACAGCCCAGGAATTCGCCCACATCTCCTCGACGGCGGTACGTGACATCCTCCGTCATGGCGGTGACACTTCCCTTTTTGTCCCGGAAGGAGTTGAGTTGTAGATGAACAGGCGGTGGCTCATATATATTTTCTTGCTTTTTTCGTTTCTCCGGAGCGGAAGTCTTCTTGCTGCGCCTGATTCATTACGTTTCGGGGCGCTGAAGTCAAAACTGGACGAATACTGCCTGGCCATGAGCCATGAAAGCCTTCAGACTCAGTCCGAAGAGTGCGATTTCCTGATTGAAAGCACTACGGATTCCCTTGTAAGACAATTTGTTGCGACCTACCTGTATGACAAGTTCATCTCTTCCGCAATCATGGGATCCGAGGGAGTTGCAATCCATATTTTCGACCGATGGTTTGCCGGAAGGAAGGTCGTTTTTGAAGACGAAATCAGGTATCTCGATGCAAAAATACAGGCAGACTTCAACCGCAGTTCCCTGATAGGATGCCGTGCCCCTGAACTTGTCATGGAAGATGAGACTGGCGTGCAGCATACTTTGTTCCCGGCTCAGGGAGGTCCTTCCGGCAGGCGTTTCAGCATCCTTTTTTTCTATGACACGGAGTGCTCGAAATGCAAGGTAGAAACTATCCTTATCCGGAATCTTTTGGAAAATGAGGACTATCCGGTTGATTTCTATCCCATCTACACAGGAGACAACCGCGAAAGCTGGGATGCTTACCGCAGGCAGAAATTTGAAATCCTTACATCCAGAACGCGAGTTACCCATCTCTGGGATCCGGATAATAATTCTGATTTCCAGCATAAGTATGGCATCCTCCAGACTCCGGGGCTCTTCCTCGTTGCTCCTGACGGGACGATAACCGGTCGCCGTCTGGATGCTCGGGCTCTTGCGCTGATGCTCGCCGCAGTATTTGAAGAAAGGCAGCTTGAATATGGAAATGAAGCATCTCTTTCACTGATGAACCAGATTCTTGGAGGAGACGAGAAAAATATGGTGCGGCCTTCGGAAGAAGATGTTATATATTTTGCGGACAGGATTACGGACCAGACGCTCGAAAGGGGAGATACCGTGATGTTCCGTCAGATGACCGGTGACCTGCTATACTATCTTGCATCCAACAGTTGTGAGGGTTCGCGTGAGGGAATGAAATATCTGATAGACAATAATATAACACATAGAAGGGATGTCTGGAAATCTTCTGACGACTCTCTGAAGGTCATCGGCCTTGCCGGCGTGATGGATGACCTGCTTTCAAAGGCCTGCAGGGGAAGCCGCCTTCCGAAAATCAAGGTTCCGGGCCTGCTTGAGACTGTAAAATCAAGCAGGGAAGGAAATTGGAATATCCGGAAGATGAGGGGCCGCACCAATATAATATTGTTCTATACTGAAGGCTGTCATGTCTGTGATGCCCAGAAGGCCGCGGCAAAGTCACTTCTTGCTTCCAGGGTGAATGTCCTTTATGTGAATGTGGACGAAATTGCCGCCTCGAATCCTGAACTGAGCCTGTCCCTGTTGGAGAATTTCGACCTGACAGTCCTGCCATATATAATTATGACCGACCGGAAGGGCCGCGTCCAGCGAAGATATATCGACCTGACCAATACATATTAACGAACTTATAATCAATTACCAAGCCTATGTATTCATTCCTGATTTCCATTCTGGCACTCCTCGCCGGATACTTCATTTACGGAAGATTTGTTGAAAAGAAATTCGGCCCGGATCCATCGCGCCCGACTCCGGCAATTGCCCAGGCTGACGGCGTTGACTTTGTTACTATGCCGACATGGAAGGTATATATGATTCAGTTCCTTAACATCGCCGGCACAGGCCCGATTTTCGGTGCAATCATGGGTGCAAAATTCGGCCCGTCATCCTATCTGTGGGTTGTCCTCGGAAGCATATTTGCTGGTGCCGTCCACGACTATCTGATTGGAATGCTATCAATCCGCAACGGGGGTGCAGGCCTGCCTGACCTTGTCGGAAAATACCTCGGTAAAGGTGCAAGGACAGCCCTTCTGGTGTTTTCGCTGCTGGTCCTCCTGCTTGTTGGTGCCGTGTTTGTTTACAGTCCAGCCGTGATATTGTCAGACATGACCTTCGATGGCTCAGCGATGGGTATGATGGTGTGGGTTATTGTCATTTTCCTCTATTATATTTTGGCGTGCCTCTTGCCTATTGACAAGATTGTGGGGAAGATTTATCCTGTCTTTGCCTTTGCCCTCCTGTTCATGGCCGCTTCGCTGATGATTTGTCTTTTTGTGAAATGGCCTAATATCCCGGAGTTCTGGGATGGAATCGGTAATATGGGTGAGCAGGCCGGTCTGATTTCCGGACAGCCGATTTTCCCTTGTCTTTTCATCACCATCGCCTGTGGCGCCATCAGTGGATTCCATGCCACCCAGAGCCCTCTTATGGCAAGGTGCATATCAAATGAAAAATATGGCCGCAGGGTATTCTACGGCTCAATGATTACCGAAGGTCTGGTTGCTCTCGTATGGGCTGCCGTATCTTCATATTTCTTCTTTGACGGTGGTGCTGAGGCAGTTGGCTCAAGCCTTTCTGCATCTGCTCCTGTTGTAGTTGGCAAGGTTTCATTTGCATGGCTTGGAGTCGTGGGCGGAATCCTCGCCCTGCTCGGAGTGGTCTTTGCTCCGATAACCAGCGGTGATACGGCTTTCCGCAGTGCCCGTCTCATTCTTTCGGATTTCATCAAGGTGGACCAGCATTCGCGTCGCAACCGTGTAATTGTCAGCCTCCCGCTTTTCATCATAGCAGGACTCCTTCTGTGGTTCAATATCAAGCATGAGGATGGATTCAATACCATCTGGAGATATTTCGGCTGGGCAAACCAGACTCTGGCCGTATTTTCTCTCTGGACTGCAACCGTCTATTTTGTAAAGACTTATAGCGACCGCCGCTATCTGATTGCCCTTATTCCGGCTGCTTTCATGACATCAGTCTGCCTGACCTACATCCTGATAGACAAGATAGGCTTCAACCTGCCGTCGGAATGGAACTACGTAATCGGCCTGATTACTTTCGTCCTCTCCCTCGACATATTCTATATCTGGAAGATACGCCGCAAAAACCAGGTCAGGTAAATTCCTGACTATTCCACTATACGCACCTGCTCCACTCCGTCGATGGCTGCAATGCCGCTGACAGTGGAGCGGAGTTCGTCGGAAGAATGTACTGCGAAGCTGATTTTGCAGGTGGCAATATCGTCAGTGGTACTGGTGGTCAGACTGTTAAGAGAAAGATGGTTCGTTTCAACGATACAGTCTATGATGTCACGCAGAAGGTGGTATCTGTCCACACCAAGTATATCGATTGTTACAGGATAGAGCCTCTTCGAATCTGCAACGAAATCGTTCACGACCACAATGGTGTTGCCTTTCTCGGATGCGGTCCTGATGGCCTCGGGACAGTTCCTGCTGTGAATCTGTATGTTTCCGTCAGCATCCTCGAATCCGATGATTTCGCTCCCCGGCATGGGGTGACAATATGGACAGAGCCTGTATGGCGGTTTAGGGAGCTTCTTGAGGTACGACTTGACCATTTTCTTTGCCTTGTATGAAACGGCAGTGTCAAGCCAGTCCTCCTTCGGATGTGAATTCTCGTCAGTGAATATCTGGACGCAGTCTCCTCTTTTGAGTCTTGTTCGTATGGATGCAAGCATGCCGTTGATCCGAGCATAGCGTGCATGCGTGCCGATATTGGAATGAAGAGCATAGGCGAAGTCGATGGCGGTGGCTCCTTTCGGAAGCGTAACCGGTTTTCCGTCAGGGGTATAGGCTACGATGTCTTCGTTATATAGCGAGTCCCTGATGCCCGGCATCATAGTCTCCGGGTCTTCGGAGAGTTCGTTCAGCACGTCAGTGAACCTCTTGAGCCACTGCTCCTGATTCTCCACGATACAGCCGAAATAGGACTGTTCCCTCATGTTCCCCGAACCGATGTGGAATTCTTCAATACCGCCCACGGGATTCAGCAGGCGCACATGCACTGAACGGTAGCCGTTAGCCTTTGGCTGGGCCATGTAATTCACGAAACTGCCGGTCTGTTCCCTGTATTTGCGTGCGAGGGTGGCATAGATTTTCATTGTAACGTCCTGCTCGCTGTACTGGTGGAATTTTTCCCTGTCTATATCCGTCAGGTCGAAGACCGCCCTGATGTAATGTTTGAAAGGAACATGGAAGAAATCGCAGTGCAACTCCTGCATCTCCCTCCAGACGCTGTATGGCTTGCGGTAGCGTATGTCCCAGCGCACTGCATCCCCGATTTCCATTTCAACTGTTTGGGAAGCTGATGCCATGAATGCTTCCGTAGCCTCTCTGGTGCGCGCCTTGTCTTCTTCCAGGCGTCTCGCAATGTCTTCATATTCACCGGGATTCAGAAACCGGAAGGCCAGGTTTTCAAGTTCCGACTTGATTTTGTAAAGACCGAGCCTGCCAGCCAGAGGTGCAAAGAAAAACTGGGTTTCAGATGCAATCTTCCACTGCTTCTGAGGCCTCAGGCCCTCGAGGGTGCGCATGTTGTGGAGCCTGTCGGAGAGTTTAAGGACCAGAACCCTGATATCGCCCTTGACCGATCCGAGGATGTGCTGGAAGTTGTCCACCTGCTTCTTGTTGGGCTTTGTAACCGCTCCGACAAGAAAGGCCACGTCATCTCCGAATCTCTCACGGATATCTTCAATTGTATATTCAGTGTCTTCGACAACATCATGAAGAAGTGCCGCGCAAATGACTGCCGCGTCTCTCTGCCGCATTTCCTTCACCACAATCAGAGATACTGCAAGAGGGTGAAGAATGTAGGGGAGCCCGCTGTTGCGGAATTGTTTCCCATGGGCTTCCTTTGCAAGGTAATATGCGCTTTCAATAAGGTCTAACTGCTTCAGTGTGAAGCAATTCGGCATAGCATCCATCAATTTCTGATGAGCTGCCGCAATCATTTCTTCATGTGTTTCCATGACGTTATGAATGGTCGGTTTGAGTTGCTTTTGGGGTTGAAAAGCCCAAATTTATGAAAAATTCAACATATTTCTCCAACGCTCAGACAATAATTTGAACATAGAGTAAATTCATTTGCAAATATCCGACGGGAATCATTAAATTTGCGGTTCATGTATGAATGTATTTATGCAACAAAATTTTAAAGTTTACATTATTCTGATGGCCGCTCTGATGCTTGCAGGGCAATTTCCCGCTCAGGCTGAGAATTGGGGAGGGCGCTCAAGCCGCAAGCATGAGGTACGCATAGGATGGGGCGACCAGATGTTTGAAAAACTCGTCTGGCAGAATCCGCAGTACATAATCTCGAACATGCCTGAAACCGCTTCTTATCAGTACAAGGAGCACTATCGCTATTCCCAGCACTGGTTTGCAGAATATCAATGGCGTGTGAATCAGTGGTTCGGGCTTGGTGCCATGGTGGATGCTTCGGGCTGTGTCTGGGATGATGTAACACGCAACGGTCTTGGAAATGAGACCGACCGCATAAGGAACCGGAATTTCTGGAATCTTACCGTGATGCCGGTGCTGAGGTTCACATGGTTCAACCTGGACTTTGTGAGCATGTATTCCGCTCTGGGAGTGGGACTTGGGATCAACGGAGGAACCGAAACGGATGCCCTTGGACGTCACACCCTTTGTGCCATGGCTTTTGACATAGCTCCCGTCGGGATCGCCGTTAATGTGGGCAACTGGTTTGTCAGTGCTGAGGTCGGTGGCCTCTATTCCCTGAAAGGGAAGGCACAGATTTTTATGGCAAACTCCAGACTCTGCTCAGTTTCCTTCGGCATTTGGTTTTAGATAAAATACTGTAATTATTATATTGATAATGAATAAATTATATAATAAATTATTCATCCTTCTGCCGGCATTGTCCTGCCTGATGACCCTGTCCGGATGTGACAGGGGACAATATGAATTCGAGTCGTGGGAATGGTTGAAGGACACAAGTGGATCGGCCTTCCAGGCCTATTCCACGAGGGTTACAGACTTGTCAAAGGGCATCCCGGCCGATTGCCTCATCCCTGTTGATGAGACTACCAAGACGACAAGTACGACAGTAAATGTCCTTGTATCAGACATATTTGAAGTCCTGAACAAGGGCAAGGTACTTGAGATTTCCGGAAAATATGAGTCGTTTTCACTCAAGGATTTTTCGAGAGGTTGGCTTTCCGGAAAGGTACTGCTGCCGAAAGACCGAAGACCGAGCCGTTATATCATTGTGAATCATTACACCATAGGAGCCAATTATGAAGCTCCGTCCAATATTTTCCCTATTGAAGGGGTTCTTTGTGACATGGGCTATGCCCTTATCTGTCCTGACTACAGGGGCTACGGCATCGATGCACACAACATCCATCCTTACCTTATCATGGACCAGACAGCTTTCGATGTCTGCATGATGTATTTCGCCGTAAAAAGCACGTTGGAAGGGACTCCGTACCAGCCTGTCCATGATGACATATATATAATGGGCTTTTCTCAGGGCGGTGCGGTCACGATGGCTGTGGAGTATTATCTGGAAACCATATTCGGACTCAGGAACAGGATTCGTCAGGTCTTCGCCGGGGGCGGCCCCTATGACGTCCGCGAGACATACAGTAATTTCATAAACACCAATGTCGTAAACATCGCTCCTGCCGTACCTCTGGTCGTCCAGGGAATGATATATGGAAATGACCTTGACATAGATATGGGGGAAATCCTAGAACCGTGGGTATGCGAGAAAATGGATGAATGGATCAATTCAAAGAATTATTCCGTGGACCAGCTGCGAACCCTCATGGGCACGACGACAACGAGCGACCTGCTTACGGACAAGGGTATGGACCAGACCAGCGACGAGGTTTCGGAACTCTACAAGGCGATGACCGAGAACTCCATACTTGCTTACAACTGGTCGCCGCAGGCACCGGTTTATCTCTTCCATTCCATGGAGGACAACGTGGTCCCGTTCGTAAATGCGGCAAAGGCAAAAAACAAGTGGAAGGATGCCAATATCCAATATAATTTCGGATATTACGGTACCCACCAGAGTGCAACTCTCAGGTTCATCTACACGGTGAAGACCTGGCTGAAAAATGAGGGGGAATGATTATGAGAAGGATTATTTCAGGCATTGCGGCATTGTTCATTGCCTCTTTTATGCTTGTGACAGGATGTGACACGGATTCCAAGGTCAAGTCCCGGGCCGAGCTCCAGATGACCGTGAACAGGGTCAGCTGCGGTTTCTGTGAGGTTCATTTCATGACCTCGCATAACGCATATTTCCTGATAGGAATAGATTCGGTAAGACATGAGATAAATCCATACAAAGTTGAGGAACAGTTCAAGTCTCTTGCTCTTGACAAGGCTTATATGGACTACATCATCTGGCGCCATTCGCTTCTGTATGAGGGAGTTCCGCATATTGCAGAATTCTCCAGCCACAGCCTTCAGTACTGTGATGCCACTTATGTGTTCAATGAACTTGAGCCGGATACGGACTACTGGGTATATGGTTTCATCGTCGATCCGGATTCCAACCGTCCGGACGGAGAACTTATCCTGCAGCAGATCCATACGAAAGCCAGCAGCGAAGAAAAGATTTCTTTCAAATACCGTATCAACGGTTATTGGGACTATGTCTATCCTCTTGATGAAAATAACGAAGTCAATTCCCACCTTCCATGGGTCGCGGAGACCGTTGACAGTCTGGCACTCAGGCAGAACAATATAGAGTTCCCGGCAATGTACTTCATAGACCGTTTTATGGAAATATCCAAAGATCCAGATGCAAGGATATTATACGGAATGTATGGCTACAAGAACGACGGCTACGGTGACGGTTTCACCAATACCCTGTTTGAGGAGGGACACACCTATTATACCGGTATTGCGAGTTTTGACGGACCGCTGATATACAGCGGAGAATACAGGAACGTATGCATATACAAATTCACCTGGAGCGAAAATCTAAAACAAATATTAACAAAAGAGGATGACATCTACAGCAACTGGTAACAGGGAACGGAGATTCCCGATTCCTTTTCTCAGGCAGGTGGCGGAGCATTATCGTGGCCGCGGGGATGTTTCCGACAAGTGTTTCATTTTTCCGAACAGGCGTTCGATTGCTTTTTTCCGGAAATATCTTTGCGAAATTCCTTGCGACAGGCCATTCATACTGCCGCAGATGTTTACTATCAATGATTTCTTTTGCAAGGCGGCCGGCAGTTCTTCAACTGACAGGGTACGCCTGCTGCTTGAACTGTATGACTGCTATTCGGCACTGAACTCCCGGGCTGAGTCGCTTGACGAGTTCGTTTTCTGGGGTGATGTGATTCTTGCCGATTTCAATGACGTCGATAAATATCTTGCAGATGCGGACCAACTTTTCACCAATGTGGCTGATTTCAAGCAGATCCAGGATGATTATTCCTATCTTACACCGACTCAGAAAAATGCCCTGGAAGCCTTTCTCGGCCATTTCTTCAAGGAGAACGGAAGGCTTACCGTTGATATCGCAAGTGAGAATCCCAACGTGAAGGCGCGCTTCCTTCAGATCTGGAACCTTCTCAAGCCCCTTTACCATGACTTTAACAATGCCCTGAAAATCAAGGGTATGGCCTATGAAGGCATGATTTATCGCAGCCTTGCCGAGCATCTCAGGACGACTCCGGTCGAGGATGTCTTCGAGGGGATATTCGGGAGGGAAACCACCTTTGTCTTCGTCGGACTGAATGCCCTTAACGAATGTGAGAAAACGCTTCTTAGAAAGTTGCGCGATGCCCGCAGGGCAGAGTTCTGCTGGGACTGGTCGGGACAGATGATAAGGAATCCTCAGAACCGTTCTTCGTTTTTCATGGCAGACAACGTGGCAGAGTTCCCTCAGGCGGCTGTCTGGGATGCCGATGGCCTGCCGGAGCCGAATCTGAATATTGTCAGCGTACCGTCTTCCTACGGACAGGCCAAGAGGTTGCCGGATATTCTTGAAGCAATCGCCCGCGAACAGCTGTCAGGGGATATTTCGGCACTTGGCAACCTTTCAAGCCAGGCGTCAACTGCAATCGTGCTCCCGGATGAGAATCTGCTCAATCCCGTGCTAAATTCAATCCCAGAGCAGATTTCCGACATCAACGTCACCATGGGACTTCCTCTGACTTCGAGCGAGTTCCATATTTTCATGACGAGTGTGAGTGCTATCCAGCTGCACAGTGTCGAAAGGGGAGGGCGCCGGTATTATTATCACAAGCAGGTCTGGGACCTGTTTGCAAGTTCGGTATTCAGAAAATCCGTGACTGATGAAAAGACCGCAAGCATCGTTTCTGAGATAAAAAAGGCTGCCAAATATTACATTCCGGAGTCTGATTTCAAGGGGGTGGACTTGCTTGAGGTAGTTTTCAGGGCGGCTGTAACAGACCCGAAATCAAACTCCTCTGAGCAGATTGAAGCTTTTGCAGAGTATCAGAAATCCGTAATCTGTGCCTTTGCTCCGGCCATGGCAGCCGACCCGTCCATGGCTCTGGAACTTGAATATGCAAAGGAGTATTACAAAAGTATAAACATTCTTCAGGATATCAGGCTGTCCGTTATGCCGATGACCTACATTCGCCTTCTGGGACAACTTTTGAGCGGTGTTTCGGTACATTTCAAAGGAGAGCCGCTCAGGGGACTTCAGATAATGGGGCCTCTTGAGACGCGTGCCCTGGATTTTCGCAATCTGATCATCCTCTCGTCAAACGAAAGCGTTTTTCCTCACAGGAGTGTCAGTTCTTCCTTCATTCCTCCGGTGTTGAGGCGCGGCTTCGGGCTTCCGACTTATGAGTATCAGGATGCCGTATGGGCCTATTATTATTACAGGATGATTTCCCGGGCGGAAAATGTCTGGATGCTTGTAGACTCCCGTACCGAAGGACTCAAGTCCGGTGAGGAGAGCCGCTATATCAAGCAGCTTGAGTATCATTTCGGCCTCCCTTTGAAACGCTATGTGGTACGTTTCGATTCGATGAAGACAGCCTCGGTCCCTGACATCGTCAAGACTCCGCAGATGCTTCAGCAGTTGAAGATGCTCACTCTTTCGGCATCTTCCCTGCAGAACTATCTCTCGTGTCCGGCCAAATTCTGCTACAGCACGATCATGAAACTCAAGTCAGAGGACCAGGTTGCCGAGGTACTGGACTCCGCAATGTTCGGAACGGTATATCACGAGACGATGCGCTCCCTCTATACCTCTCCCGAGGCAATGTCCGAGGATTTTGAATTTCCGGACAAGGGATCGGGCAAACTTCCGTTCCCGGCAATGAAGAAGGTAACTCCAGCCTATATCAGGGAATGGACAGGTCGTGCAGAAGATATAAAGAGCAAGATTAAAGCATTGATATGTAGCCAGATACGTTCCCTTGACGTGAGCGGAAGGAATCTTGTCGTCGCAGATGTCATCCTAAGCTATGTCATGAAAACCCTGAAGAGAGATCTGGAAATCCTCCAGAAAAACGGTTCTGACGGTTTCGAAATCATCGGTCAGGAACTGAAGGTCGAGGGAAACATATCCGGCCAGAATTTCATGGGCTATATAGACAGGCTTGACTGTCTGAATGACGCCGAAGTCCGTATCGTGGACTACAAGACCGGCCTTGTCCTCGATGAGGACTATAATATAGATAGTTCCAATGCGGAAATCATAGCGGACAGAATCTTTGAGAAAGATATTGACAAAAGGCCGAAGATTGCCCTGCAGTTTGCTATATATGACATGCTTGTGAAAGAAATGGAGGCGACGAAAGGCCGGAAAATAATCAACAGCGTCTATTCCACAAGCCTCCTGTTCAAGGAAATCCCTCCGATGAATCCATGTTGTGAAATCTTCGTCAGCAAGGTGAGGGAGAATATCGGAAAACTTCTTGACGAAATATATGATATTGACAGGTCATTCGGCAGGACCGAAGACGAAAAAACATGCCAATGGTGCGACTTTCGGGCAATATGTGGAAGGTAATGAATTTAAGTTTCGCATTTAGCGAAACTACCATATTTAGAGACCTTTAGGTCGATAGTAAGTCCCTTCCCCGGGGGAAGGGATTTAGGGATAGGTCCTCGTAGAAAGGGAAATGTGCGGTGGGAAGAAGTTTCGCAAGCGGCACAACCCTCAGGATCATAATAAGTTATAACTTGCGAAACTTGAGTAATGTGTTTGTAATCAGTAGATTGACTCTCTTATGCTAGAAATAATGACAGCTTCCGCCGGGGCGGGAAAGACATATCATCTGGTGCTCAGATATATCACCATCCTTCTGACAAGACGGGAGAATGACACTTACAAGCACATTTTGGCGGTAACCTTTACCAACAAGGCAACCGATGAGATGAAGGGCAGGATACTCCGTGAGTTGCACGTCCTGGCAACAAAGCCTCTGTCATCTCAATATTACAATGAGTTTGTCCCTTCCTCTTTTGCGTCTGCAGATCTTCTTCAGAAGAAGGCGGAAACTGTGCTGCACAACATCTTACACGATTACAGTGCCTTTTCTGTCAGCACAATAGACAAGTTCTTCCAGCAAACTCTAAAGGCATTTTCGAAGGAAATAGGTCAGTTTGCATCATACCAGGTGGAACTGGACAAGGATTCCCTGGTTGAGGAAAGTGTGGACAGAATCCTTGACTCACTTACCGAGGAGAACAAAACTTTGCTGTCATGGCTGACTGACAATGTCCTGGAGCAGATTGAGAAGGGCGAGAGGTACAGCATGGACTCCAATCTCAAGGATATGGCCCTCAGGCTTAAGTCCACCCAGAGGCAGGATGCCCTGAAGATTGCCGGAGTTGACGAGGACAAGGTCTATGCAACGGACAACCTCATGAATATACGTAAAAACTGCCGGAAGATAATTACCGCTTTTGAAAAGACGGTAAGGCAGGCGGCAGCCCTTGCTCTTGATGCTCTCCGAATTGCGGGAGTGGACCCTCAGGACAGCAACAGGAAGTTTATGACCGGGCTCTATACGTTTGCGCAACTTGAAGACAATCAGAGAGTTCCTATGCCTACGGAAGCCTTTCTCAGAAATTCTTCCGACCCCGACCTGTGGTTTGCCAAGTCAAAAGCCGGCAAACTGCTGCCCCTCGTGGAACCACTGCTTAGCGCTCCTCTGGAGGCTTTCTGTTCATTGTTTGGGAAAGATTATCAGGTCTATAACACAGCCCTCATACTTGACGGGCAGATATATGGTCTGGGCCTTGCAGGTGAGCTCCATTCCGCCTTCAACGAAATCATGAAGGAGAAGAATGTCCTTTGCATTGACGATTCCAATACAATTCTAAGGGACATCATTGACGGAAGCGATGCGCCTTTTGTCTATGAAAAGACAGGCGTATGGTATGAGCATTTCCTCTTGGATGAGTTTCAGGATACCTCGGAGGTGCAGTGGGACAACTTCCTTCCACTGCTGACCGAAAGCGAGTCAAAGGCAGGAAGCAGCAACCTCATAGTGGGAGACGTAAAGCAGAGCATCTACCGTTGGAGGGGATCTAACTGGAAACTCCTGCAAAATACTGTGCCTGAGAAGTTTCCTTCTGCCAGCCACAAACCTTTGGAGACCAACTGGCGAAGTCTGAACAATGTGGTGGAGTTCAATAACGGCTTCTTCACCATGGCATCTGAACTCCTGGACAAGGTGACATCTTCGAAGGAGGGGAGTCTGGCGGAAATTTATGCAGGTGTGACCCAGAAAGTGGCTCCGAAGAATGAACGTGGAGGGAGCATAAGCCTAACCTTCTGTGACAAGTCAATGGAAATAGATACCGTGCTTGGAGCCATTCAAGAAGTTGTGGATGCCGGAGCTTCATATTCTGACATTGCGATACTTGTCAGAAGCAACTCAACTGGAGGAGAAATTGCCAATGCGTTGACAGAGAATGGAATACCGGTGATAACCGATGACAGTCTCAGAGTTAAGAGCGCGTTGACGGTAAGGCGTATTGTCTCGCTCATGACCTATGTGGACAATCCCGAAGATACCATCCACAGTTTTCTGGCAAGAAGTCTCGAAGTAGATTTACCGACCGATTGGACTAATCTGGTGGATCTTGCTGAAACCATTTTCAGAAGTCTCTGCAAGAGTGACGACAAGCAGCAGTACAAGGGCGAAATCCTCCATATCCAGTCATTTTTCGACTACCTTCAGGACTATGTGAGCTCGGAAGGCAACAACCTGCGCGGTTTCCTGCATCAGTTTGATGCGGACGATCCTGCAATTTCTTCTCCTTCATCCGGCAACAGTGTACGTGTGATGACTGTCCACAAGTCCAAGGGTTTGGATTTCAACTATGTGATCATTCCGTTTGCGGAAAATATAACATTTTACAAGTCAAGTAATTACTGGAGCGTTCCACAGCTTGATGATACCCCTCTAAAAGGCGTTGCCGAGGGAGTTTATGATGTGTGTCTGTCCAAATCCAGCGAGACAACCCTCTTTGCAGACAGTTACCGCGAGGAGGCCTTCCTGCAGCTTGTGGACAATATGAATATCATCTATGTAGCCATGACAAGGGCCGTTCTCGGAATGCACATCATTGCGAAAACGCTTCCTAAAACTGCAGTGACAGCTGTAGAAGCAAAGAATGCTGCCGGCCTGAAAGATTTTTCCCAGATGCTCTGGTGGTATGCCCACAGCAGAAATGACGGAAATTACGTCCAGGAGGAGATTGAGCGTTTTGATTTTGGCAAAATGGTGAATTTCAGAGAGTTCCATGCCGATAAACCCGCTACGGACGTGTTCCCGATATCGACTTTCGGGCCACTTCCTTCCTTCCCTCTGAACCCTTCTGTTCAGGCTGCGGAGGCTGATAATACTGATGTACGTGAGCGGGGAAGACTCAAGTTTTCAGCTGATTCAGTTGATTTCTTTTCCCCTCAGGGTGATGCCGGAATCTCCGCCTCAAACAGGATAAGAGGCGTTGTCCTGCATGACATCTTGTCGCAGGTGAGTGTGCCGGTTGATTTGCAGAAAGCTGTGAACCAGGCACTTTCAAATGGCGAAATAACTGCGTCGGAGGCTCCGGAAATCCTTTCCCTCCTGTCTGAAAGAGTGTCTGAGGGACTTCAGAGAGGATGGTTCCCGTCTGAAGGAGCCCGGATTCTCAATGAAACTTCAATTGTCGATACCGATGGCCAGGTTTACAGGCCAGACCGTGTGGTGGACTATGGCGATAAAGTCATCATTATCGACTACAAGGCCGGGGAGCATCAGAAGAAATACGAAAACCAGGTTCGCCGCTATGCCCGTATCTGGAGAGATATGGGATATTCCGATGTCAGCGCCTGCCTGTGGTATCTCGGCACCGGCACCGTCATACAGCTTGACGGTGGACTGATTTAGGACTTTACTATTTGAATAT
>CALZOR010000018.1 GCA_945827785.1 uncultured Bacteroidales bacterium
GTCGGTCTCAGTTCAGGGGCGAAACCTTCCGTCAGGTCCTTTTCAACTGCTTCGACATTTGCCCCGTCCGAAAGTCCGATTCTGTGCGAAACTCTGAAGACGTGGGTGTCCACGGCAATGACTGGCTTGTTGTAAATTATTGATGCAATGACATTTGCAGTTTTTCTGCCCACTCCCGGAAGCGTTTCAAGCTCTTCAGGCTCGGAAGGGACCGTGCCGCCGAAATCCGATACCAGCTTTGAGGCCATCCCTATGAGGTGCCTTGCCTTGTTGTTAGGGAATGAAATGGATTTTATGAGTTCATAAACCTCCTCGAAGGATGCCTGCGCCAGGTCGGCCGGCTCTGGAAATCGGGCGAAAATTGCCGGAGTGTGCATGTTCACCCGCTTGTCCGTGCACTGTGCGGAAAGGATGACCGCAATCAGGAGATGGAAGGGGGAGTCGTAGTTCAGCTCGCTCTCGGCCACTTCCATATTCCTTGAAAACCAGTCTGTTATGTTCGCAAATAGCTGTTTGTCAATCATTTTCTTCCGTATTTGGGATAGGCGAAACTTGTGTGTCAGATTGTTGCGTCAAGGTCTATTGCCTCTTCGTCTTCCTCGAGGGTGCACTTCTCGTCCTTGCATACCATAACCTTTCCGGGATATTTGTCGAAGATCTGCCTGTTGTGGGTGACCATCACGATTGCCGTGCCCTTATCCCTGTTGATTCCCGTCAGAAGCTGCATGATGCCGTCAGCGGTCTCGTTGTCCAGATTTCCCGTAGGCTCGTCTGCAATTATCACTTCAGGCTCGTTCAGAAGGGCCCTGGCGATTGCAATTCTCTGCTGCTCGCCTCCAGATAGCTGGTATGGCATCTTGTGAGCCTTCAGCTCCATGCCCACGGCCTTCAATACATAGGCTATCCTGTCGGAGATCTCCCTGTCGTTCTTCCATCCTGTTGCCTTGAGTACGAACCGGAGGTTATCCTCCACGCTCCTGTCCATGAGAAGCTGGAAATCCTGGAATACAACCCCCATTTTTCTTCTCAGATATGGTATCTCCTTGTTTTTCAGACTCTTGAGATTGAAACCACAAACCATTCCTTCTCCTTTGCGAAGCGGAGATTCTGCTATTATCGTCCTTATGATCGATGTCTTTCCTGTACCGACCTTTCCGACAATATAAACAAAGTCACCTGGATAGACCTTCATGTCCAGGCCATATATCACGACAGCATCTCCACCGAGAATGTCGGCATTCTCAAATGAAATGACGGGAGTTTTATCTTCCATATTCAAAAAATAAGTTACAAACACACAAATATAGACGAAAAATCGTTAAATTTGTAATTTATTTTGCATAAACGTTAATGTACTTATAATGACACGAAGATATTTGTTCCTGTCTCTTGCTTTTCTTCTGGCATTCTCCGCCCCTTCTTTTGCGGATGACTACCGCCAGGCTATGAGGCTTCATGAAGTTTCGATGTTCAGCCGCAGCGAAAAAATACTCAGTTCCATACAGCGTAAATATCCGAAGGCGGAGGTCGAAGGCTTTGCGGTACTGTCCGAGATACGGATGAACGTTCCTGGATACTCGTGGCGGATGGAACGTTTCCTTGAGGAAGAACCTCAGTCGGTGCTGGTTCCTCAGATAAGGTATGCCCATGCCCTGAATCTTTTTGACGAAGGCAATTACAGGGCTGCATGGACCATACTTGACGACCTGAAAACAAGGCAGCTGCTCAAGGAGGAGAGGGCGGAATATCTCTTCAAGAAGGCATATTGCTGCATGGAGCTTGAAATGACCGAAAAAGCAATGGACCTTTTCAATGAGGTCGTTGCCCTGGAATTCTCCGACTATACTGCACCTTCCAGATATTCAATCGGTTACCTTTATTATATCTCCAGAGATTTCAGCCAGGCGCTTTCATGGTTTGAAAAGTCGGCAAAGGATGGGCGTTTCCATGAAATATCCAATTATTACATCCTGGACTGCCATTTCATGCTCAAGGACTATTCCTATGTCATCGAAAAGGGTCCCTCGATGTATGAAAACGTTCCTTCGGACAGGAAACCGCACCTTTCCAGAATCATATCGGAATCTTTCCTGATAAGCGGGGATGTGATAAATGCCAAAAGGTACTATAACCTCAATGCCGAGGCCGGCGGCAAACCGAAAACCCGTTCCGACTGGTTCTACAGCGGATCTCTGCTCTATGCCCTGGAGGATTACCGGGGGGCAATCGACTGCTACACCAGAATGGGAGAAAGAACCGACTCGCTCGGCCAGATTGCAAATTATCAGATGGGTTACAGCTATGTCAAGACCAAAAACAAGGTTGCGGCCCTTGAATCTTTCAGATATGCTTCCCAGGCACATTTCGATGAAGCCATAACCCAGGATGCATTCTTCAATTATGCAAAACTCGCATTTGACCTGAATTCGGACATCTCGGTTTTCAACTCATATCTTGAGAAATATGCCGATTTGGACAGGAGTGACAGAATCAATTCATATATCGCGGTTGCAGCACTTTACAACAGGGATTATGAAGCTGCGGTTGCAGCTTATGACAAGATTGACGATCTGGATGAAAACATGAGGGACAACTATATCAAGGCCAATTACCTTCGTGCAGAGCAGCTTATCAGTTCCGGTTCCTACCGCAAGGCAATCGCATATCTGAAGGCAGCTGTATATTATTCAGACAAAAACAGCCGCTTCAACCAACTTGCAAGGTTCTGGCTTGCAGAGTCTTATTTCCGTAACGAACAATATAGTCAGGCGGCAGACTTGCTTCATTTCCTGTACAATGTCTCCGCGCTTCGGGGAATGCCTGAGTCAAGCCTTATTCCATACAGCATGGCCTGGTGCTGTTACAACCAGGCTGATTGGGAAGGTGCCGTCAAATGGTTCTCAATTTACCTTGGAGAGCCGCAGGTTCAACACCGCAAGGATGCTTTGGTGAGAATGGGAGACTCCTATTTCATTGAAAAGGACTACCAGAGTGCGCTTTCCACATATTCCCAGGTACTTGACAGCTATTTCAATGTCAACGACATATATCCATATTATCAGGCAGCCCTTGCCAACGGTCTGCTTCATAGGTTGGACAAGAAGATAGAACTCCTGTCCAGTGTGCTTGAGGCATCCCCTGATGCCGATTTCTACCCTGAGGCGCTCTTTGAACTCGGCCGTTCCTATGCAATAAAGGAGGATGACGAAAATGCATTCAAGTGCTTCAATAAAATAGCTGATTCTGTGAAAGACAGCACTTTCGTGGCAAAGGCCTATATAGAAATGGGCTCGATTGCACGAAATCAGTCGCAGTACAATGAAGCCCTCGGTTATTACAAGACGGTCGTGGAGCAGATGCCGCTTTCCAGCTGTGCCGAAGATGCCCTTCTTGCAATCGAATCAATATACCAGACAAGAAACACTCCGGAGGAGTACCTTGCATATATTGATAGCATAGGCAAAGGTGCATCAAAGTCGGACGATGAAAAGGAAAGTATGATTTTCAATGCTGCTGAGCAGATTTTCCTTTCGGAGAACTACCAGAAGGCGCTTGTGTCCCTTTCAAATTACAACGACAGGTATCCTGGCGGAAAATACGGGTACAAGGCAGATTTCTATATGGCAGAGTCATATAAGGCACTTGGCAAGAGCGAGCAGGCCTGCGACTTTTATAAAAAGGTCATAGAGTCCGGAGAAGGCTCGTTCGTGGAACTTTCAATGCTGAATTTTGCCAACATTTCCTACAAACTTGAACGTTGGGAAGATGCTTTGGGAGGATATATGTCCCTTTATGGCGCAGCCAAACTTGAAAACAATATCTTCGAGGCGGAAAAAGGAATGATGAGGTCGGCTTTCAGGTCTCGCAACATCAATGAAGCCGTCAAGAATGCGGACAGGATAATCAGTGATTCCCGCTCTGACGATTTCCTCAGACAGGAGGCCATGTATATCAAGGCCAAGTCATATCTGGCATCCAGCCGCAGGGAAGAGGCTTTGAAGATTCTCGAGACTTTGTCGACTGATGTCAAAACCGCCTATGGCGCCGAGTCTGCATATCTTCTCATTCTGGACTGCTATGACAGCGGCAGGTTCGAGGATGTCGAATCCAGGGTATATACTCTCTCGGATGCGGGTACTACGCAGACCTACTGGCTTGCAAAGAGTTTTATCGTGCTCGGAGATTCATTCGTCGAAAGGGGTGAACTTCGCCAGGCCAAGGCTACGTTTGAAAGTGTGCGTGACGGCTACCAGGCTGAGGGACCATCGGATGACGTTCTTGACAATGTTCAGATGAGGCTGCGCAAACTGGAGACGCTCATCCAGGAAAAACAGAATAATTAATGTTTGATTATGAATAGGTTATATATATCAATCGCAGCGCTTTTGACTTGTGCTGCTCTCGGAGCCCAGAACCTCGATCCTACCGTTGAGGTCAGGAGGACATACGAAGGCAAACTTCTTGAAGCCCATAAACCTTCTCTGGAAATGTCCGTTCCGGATTCCGTTACAAGGTTTGATCTGGATTTCGATTATTCTGTTTTCAACAATCCGTACAAGGGTGCCTATGAATTCAATCCATATAAAATGCTGATGTCCCCGCTGACAGGGCGTGACAGTCAACGCAAGTTCCATATGAGGGTTGGTGCCGGATATGAGCTCCATCCTTTTCTGGATTTGTCATGGGCCGCAGTTTCAAAGGACCGCTTCCATCTTGATGTATGGGCAAGCCATAAATCCTATGTCGGGAAATACCGTAATATATTTTATTCTCCTTCATCAGAGAAACTTACATGGAACAAGACGGATAAGACATTCGGATATGACCTGGCCACAAATGCCGGAACAACTCTCAGATATGACTGGTACAGAGGACGTTTCGACATGAATGCTGCCTATTATGGCATACATCAGAAAAATATGTTCCGCTCGGGACGCTCTTATGACGGAGTGGATGTCAGCCTTGCCCTTTCTTCAAAATCGGAAGAGGAGTATTATTTCCTCTATGACATCAGGGCTGACTATCGTTTCGGCGCGGACAAGTACTTGAATGACACTCGGAACAGGTTGCATGAGCATGTGGTTTCTTTCAATGCCGTTCTTGGACAGGTGTTCGGCAGCAGGGGAAGCCTGCTTTTCGATGTCGGAGCAGATTATGTATCCATGGCATCTCCTGTATCTACATATGCCGCTGGCATTCATTTCGTTCCTCACTATGCCATTGCCCACGGACGCTGGAATTTTGACGTCGGAGTGCGTCTAGGACTCATTTTTCCGTCTTTTGCAAAGGGAGGTCCGGCTCTGTACAGCACGAAGGGACAGTTTGTCTATCCGGACGTGAAAATTTCTGTCGCTGCAATTCCTGACGCAATGAAGGTCTATGCTAAGGTCGGCGGAGGGGAGAGGATGAATACCCTTGCTTCAGTCCTGGAGCGCAACCGTCATGCCGATGCCGGTTTCGGCACGGTTAAGAGCCCGATTTTCGACAATACGATTGAACGTGTTTCCGCTGCCGTCGGCCTTGAAGGCCGTATCGGCTCGAGGTTCAGCTATGATGTCAGAGCCCGTTACGGCTATGTACACAATGCCTTGATGGATGGTGTGGCCCTTGACGGGGGGAAATACAGACCGATTCTTGGCTATGCTTCATACAACCGTTTCCAGACCATAGTTGAATGTGCTCTCAGGACAGACCCTTTTGAATTGGAAGTTGAGGCTGTATATGACCTCACAAGGTTTGTCACAGAGCCTGTGGGCCTGTTCGAACCGGCTGAATTTGAGGGAAATGCATCTTTGACATATAATTGGAACCGCAGGATTTTCGTCGGTGCAGATGTGCGCTGGGCAACGTCCATGAAGGGCATGATTGAAGTTTTGTCCGATGGTGTCATTTCTGAGGCCGAGGCAAAAATTCCGGGCTATGCGGATCTCGGAATCAATTTCGAATATGCTTTCAACAGGCGCATTTCCCTCTGGGCAAGAGGCGGCAACCTGCTCAATATGACAATCCAGCGCAGCCCTCTCTTCGCAGAAGGAGGCATCAATTTTACCGCCGGTATTTGCTTGAATTTCTAAGAAAATTGCTAAATTTGTCCGTTTTATTTTTACAGGATAATATATATTTGCGAAAACAAAAGATATGAGCGAGGAGATAGTAAATAATAACAATGCGGAGCAGTACTCCGCGAACAGTATCCAGGTCCTTGAAGGACTTGAAGCCGTGAGAAAGAGACCTTCGATGTACATCGGCGACATCGGCGAAAGAGGTCTCCATCATCTTGTGTATGAGGTGGTTGACAACAGTATAGATGAGGCTCTTGCAGGCTACTGTACACACATAGAGGTTTATATAAACGAAGACAATTCGATTACAGTAAAGGATAACGGACGTGGTATTCCTACAGGAATGCATGAGAAGGAGCACCGCTCCGCCCTTGAGGTCGTTCTCACAGTCCTTCATGCCGGAGGAAAGTTCAGCAAGGACAGCTACAAGGTGTCCGGAGGTCTTCACGGAGTGGGCGTATCCTGCGTGAATGCCCTTTCTGACTATCTCAAGGCTGAGATTCATCGCGAAGGCAAGATTTTCGTCCAGGAATATTCAAAAGGAAAGCCTTTCAAACCTGTCGCAGTCGTAGGCGAGGCTGAGGATACCGGTACAATCGTGACCTTCCACCCTGATCCGGAAATATTCCAGACGACGACGGTGTATAAATATGACACTCTCGCAGCCCGTCTTCGTGAACTTGCATATCTGAACAAAGGCATAAGCCTCTCCCTGACCGATATGAGGACAATGGTTCCGGACCTGGATGAGAACGGGAATGAGCTTGAAACACAGCACTATAAGGGCGAAGTCTTCTATTCAAAAGATGGTCTGAAGGAGTTTGTGGAATACCTTGATGCCGGAGCGGAGAAGCTCATAGAATCTCCAATCTGTCTTGAGACGGACAAGATCATTCCGATTGAAATCGCTCTCCAGTACAATACCGGATACACTGAGAAGATTTACTCTTACGTAAACAATATCAACACAATAGAAGGCGGTACTCACCTTCAGGGCTTCAAGATGGGTCTGACCAGGACCTTGAAAAATTATGCAGACAAGAACGGAATGCTTGCAAAGCTCAAATTCGACCTTGCTGCAGATGACTTCCGCGAAGGCCTGACGGCTGTCGTATCGGTAAAGGTTGCAGAACCGCAGTTCGAGGGACAGACCAAGACCAAGCTCGGAAACGGAGAGGTTGTTTCCGCCGTGTCACAGGCAACTGCCGCTGCCCTCGAGGCTTACCTTGAGGAAAACCCTCGCGAGGCCAAGATGATTGTCGAAAAGGTGATTCTTGCAGCAACTGCCCGTCATGCAGCCCGCAAGGCCCGCGAAATGGTCCAGAGAAAGACCGTGATGTCCGGAGCCGGAATGCCGGGCAAGCTTGCCGACTGCTCTGAGAGGGATCCTGAGAAATGCGAACTCTTCCTCGTCGAGGGAGATTCCGCAGGCGGTACTGCAAAGCAGGGACGTGATCGTATGACCCAGGCAATCCTTCCGCTCAGGGGTAAGATTCTCAATGTGGAGAAGGCGATGGAACACAGGGTTTTCGACAGCGAGGAAATCCGCAATATCTACACTGCCCTCGGAGTTACCGTGGGTACTGAAGAAGATAGCAAGGCATTGAATCTTAGTAAGTTGCGTTACCATAAGGTTATCATCATGACCGATGCCGATGTCGATGGAAGCCATATCGCAACTCTTATCCTTACCTTCTTCTTCCGCTATATGATTGACCTGATCAAGAACGGATATGTCTATCTGGCAACTCCGCCTCTCTATCTCGTCAAGAAAGGCAAGGAGGAGATATACTGCTGGACCGAGGCTCAGCGCAAGGAGGCTACTCTTACCCTTGGAAAGGGTTCCGAGCAGGGCGTTACCGTTCAGCGTTACAAAGGTCTTGGTGAGATGAGTGCCGAGCAGCTTTCATCCACTACCATGGACCCGGCAAAGCGCGTGCTTCGTCAGATTACGATTGACAACGCAGCCGAGGCTGAGCGTACATTCTCAATGCTTATGGGTGACGATGTGCCGCCTCGCCGTGAGTTCATCGAACAGAATGCTCATTATGCTAATATTGATGCGTAGATTTCTCCATTCGCTTCGCTTTGTCGAAATGACAGATTATCAATGATAAGACTAAATTAAACTAAACCATACAGTTATGACTGATATCTTTGAGAGAATTCAAAAAAATTCCATGGGTCCTCTTGGACAATATGCATCCAAGGCATTCGGTTACTTCATGTATCCGAAACTGGAGGGTGAACTTGGCCCTCACATGAAATTCCAGGGAAGGGATGTCCTCTGCTGGAGCCTGAACAATTACCTCGGACTTGCAAACCATCCGGAAGTCCGCAAGACCGATGCGGAAGCTGCTGCAAAATGGGGCCTTGCCTATCCGATGGGAAGCCGTATGATGACCGGCCACACCAGCCTTCATGAAAAATTTGAAAGGGAGCTTGCAGACTTCGAGCGCAAGGAAGACGCTTTCCTTTTCAACTTCGGCTACCAGGGAATCCTTTCAGTCATTGATGCCCTGATGGACCGTCATGATGTAATCGTTTATGACTCAGAGGCTCACGCATGCCTTATCGACGGTGCCCGTCTGCACATGGGAAAACGTATGACCTACCGTCACAACGATTATGAAAGCTGCGAGAAAACTCTTCAGAGGGCGACCAAGCTCTGCGAGGAGACCGGCGGCGGAATCCTCCTCATCACCGAGGGTGTGTATGGAATGACCGGAGCACTCGGTTTCCTTGACAAGATTGTTGAACTCAAGAAGAAATATAACTTCCGCATCCTCATCGATGATGCTCACGGATTCGGTAACATGGGTCCTACAGGAAGGGGTACTTCAGAGCATTTCGGCGTGATGGATGACATCGACCTCTATATCGGCGCATACGCCAAGTCAATGGCATCAATCGGAGGCTTCGTTGCAGGTCCCCGTTCCATCATCAACTATCTGCGCTTCAACATGAGGTCACAGATATATGCAAAATCACTTCCTATGGCGTTTGTGGAAGGCGGTCTCAAGAGGCTTGAAATCATCCGCAGCGAGGAAGGTGACCGTCTGCGCAAGAAACTTTTCGACATCACCCGTGCCCTTCAGGACGGTTTCCGCAACCTCGGCTTTGAAATAGGCCCTGCGGAGGCATGTGTTACTCCTGTCCAGATTAAAGGCGGTGTGGGTCAGGCTTCCAAGATTGCAGTTGACCTTCGTGAAAATTATGGAATCTTCTGCTCAATCGTGGTATATCCTGTCATCCCTAAGGGAATGATCATATTCCGTATCATCTCAACAGCCGCTCACTCCATGGAGGATGTCCAGTACACATTGAAGGCTTTCACTGAGGTACGCGAGAAATTGGATGCCGGAGTTTACGATGCTCCAGACGGAGAAATAGTGGACATGGCGATTAAGTAACCCGAATTTCGAAACGGAAAACATTGGAAAACATGTTTTTTGAACCGTCCATTTTCGGACGGCCATATCTTTACAGCGATTCCGCTGCAGTTTCAGTGTCGTCACGTATAGTGGCGGCACTGACTGTGCATTTGCAGGAGAATATATTGTATCAGGCTCTATCTGAGGCCGTTGTCCGTTTCCCTCAGCTTGCGGTAAGCGCATCGGTGTCGGGAAGTGAATATGGATTTGAGCCGGCTTCGGGAAAAATTGCCGTTTTCCGTGCGGACGACCCCGACCAGCCGGAATGTTTCGGTGACAGTCGTCTCGGAGGATATCTTTTCAAGGTGTCTTATCTGCACAAGACGGTTTATTTCGACTTTCACAAGTCGATTGCCGATGAATACGGAATGATGACCTTTGCCAAGTCCGTGCTGTTCAGATACCTTGAGCTTTCCGGATATCCGGTCGAGAATGACGGCACCGTGAAACTGATGAGCGGTACCTATTTCCCGGCAGAGGGAGACGAGCCGATGGAAAAACTTTCCGATATTACGGCTTCCCGTCCGGTATGGTACATGGATGCAGATGCCCTGCGTCTGCCGCAGAAATCAGGTATGGATGAAACCGTCATTACGGTCAGGATTCCTCTGACAAAGCTGCGTGCAGGTTTTGAGCAGATTTCGCGCACGCCCGTGACCTATCTTGCTCCTGTCTTTTCTCAGGCTGTGTCTGAAATGGATGATGCCGCTGAAGGGCAGGGTAAATATGTGGTTGCGTCGATTATGGTCAATCTCAGACCCTATTTCCCGGCGGCTTCTCTCAGGCCTTTCTGCACTCCGGTTTACCTTGCATACAACCGCAAACTCACTGAATATCCGTACAATACCGTTTTGATGAGCCAGAAGAAACTTCTTGAAGCTCAGCTCAAGCATGATGCTCTGGCCTACAGTGCGGAACGTACGGCTGAATTGGCTGAGAAAGCCGTTGATTGTCCGGAAACACTTGAAATGAAGAAGGAGAGGGTTTCCATGATGCATGAGCAGATGGCTTCCCATTCCACATACAGTGTCTGCCGAGTCGGAAATATTATCCTTCCGGATTCCATGCAGCGTCTTGTGACTGATTTCTATCCTGTAATTCCTTCGGGCAACCAGGCTTTCGCCCTTTCAGTGGTAACTTACCGCGGAGAGATTGTCGTTTCCATAAGCGGGAAGTCGGATACGTTGAAGGTCACCCGACGCTTTGTGGAATTGCTGGGCGACAATATGATAGATGCATATATATCTGACTGCTATGCTTTTTCACCAATGAATTATCACCCATAGGATTGTACATTATGGAGAAGATGAAATTCCCACGCAGGTTCAGGGTCTATGTCCCTCTGATCTGCCTTTTTGTCCTGCTGACATTTCTGATGCCGAGAAATCCGAAGTTCAATTTTGACTACAAGAAGGGTTCTCCCTGGATGTACGAGACACTTGTAGCCCAGTTTGACTTTCCGATTCTCAAGACGGAGTCTGAGTTCTATTCAGAAAAAGAGGCTGTCGCATCGTCTGTCATACCATATTACAGGCTTGATTCCAAGGCGGAGTCAGTGTCGGAAGAGGTCCTGGCAGGTATTGACTTTGACTCTTTGGCATTTGTCAGGGCATCGGTTTCATCTGCGCTGGGGACAATATATTCCAAGGGACTCGTTTCAGATCTCAGTAATATCTCGACACTTTCGGACAACAGCATAATCTATGTGCAGAAATCGCTGAGGGCGGAGAAGGTGCCATGCACGGAGATATTCACGACGGAAACTGCAGGCCAGAAGATAAGAGAATCCATTCTTTCGGAATATCCCGCAGTCAATGCAGACTCTCTATATGAAGTCTTCGATCTGAATGCTGTCCTTGTCCCAAATCTTATATATGACAAGCAGACAACGGAGCTCGTCCATGAACAGAATACGGATTATGTGTCTCCGACCAAGGGTGTAGTCAGGGCTGGAAGCGTCATAGTTTCCCAGGGGGAAATCATCACGGCTGAAATCGAGCAGCTCCTGAATTCATACAAGGCTGAATATGACATTAGCATAGGCTACAACGGGCCTTTGGCCCTGCTCTGGACCGGGAATGCAATCCTGGCCTTTGCCCTTGTTATTGTCCTCTTCCTCAGCATCCTGTACTGCAACGAGAAAATATTTGACCAGTACAACAAATATCTGTATCTGCTGATGATTTTCAGCATTTCTGCGATTGGCGCATCGCTCATTGCCATGCATAATCCGCAGATGTTCTACATGATTCCGTTCACCCTTGCCGCCCTTTTCCTGCTTGCTTTCTTCAAGAAGAGGGTGGTATATACGGTCTATATCATTTCGCTGCTGCCGATATTGCTTTTTGCCCCGAATGGTGTGGAACTGTATGTGATTTATCTCGTTGCCGGAATCATCGGAATGCTTGTGTTCGGCTTCTTCAACAAGGGCTGGCTGCAGTTCGTTACTGCTCTGATTGTCTATATTGTCATGGTACTGGTCTGGCTGGCATTCAAGATGGCTTCCGGGGGACTCGAGGATTTCAATGATTACTACCAGATTCTATACATGGCACTCGGAGCCCTGATGACTGTTGCCGGCTATCCTCTGATTTATCTTTTCGAGAAGATATTCCGCCTTGTGTCCAATTCGAAGCTTGTGGAACTCAGCGATACGTCCAACCCTCTGCTCCGCCTGCTTGCAGACAAGGCTCCCGGTACCTTCCAGCATTCTCTTCAGGTGATGAATCTTGCAGATGCCGCTGCCCGTGCAATTGATGCCAATGTGCCTCTTGTCAGGGCTGGTGCCCTGTACCATGATATCGGAAAGATAGCCAATCCCCAGTGTTTCACCGAAAATGAGAATCCTCTGGTTAAGTACCATGCAAATCTTTCTGTAAAGGAGAGTGCCCAGGACATCATCCGTCATGTCTCTGATGGAATAGTCCTTGCCGATAAATATTCCCTTCCTGATGAACTGAAGGAATTCATACTTACCCATCATGGAACATCGTGCACCGGGTATTTTTACACCAAATATGTCAATGAGGGCGGAAATCCTGACGATATCGCCGACTTCTGCTACAACGGCAAGCGTCCTTACACCAAGGAACAGGTAATCATGATGATTTGTGATTCCGTGGAGGCGGCCTCCCGTTCGCTGAAGGACTATTCTGCCGAGAGCATTTCAGCTCTGGTTGACAGGATAATAAAGATCAAGGATGATGAACATCAGTTCTCGGAGGCGGACATCACCGTCCGTGAAGTCAATATCATGAGAGCAGAGATAAAGTCCTATCTCCAGCAGATGTACCACTCAAGGATCGACTATCCGAAAAGAATGGCAGTGCCTAATCAAAGAGGCTGATTCCGGTTTTGATTTGTCCGCGAAATTTATTATTTTTGCGGGCTTATTTGACTGACCGTCAGGAGGCGGTCGTTTCTCTAAAATGAATTAATTTATATATATCATGAAAATAGAACAGAACAGAATCGACGATCTCAATCTCGAACTTACTCTTTCAATTACGAAAGAGGACTATGCAGACAAAAAAGTAGCAAAGCTCAAAGAGCACCGCAAACATGCTGAAATCAAGGGTTTCCGTAAGGGAATGGTCCCTATGTCCCTTGTCGAGAAGATGTATGGCCCGTCAGCACTTGTTGACGCTGTCAATGATGTGATATCTTCTTCACTTAACGATTTCATCAATGAGAACAAGCTCAGCATCGTGGGCGAGCCTCTTCCGGCTGAGGACCAGCCTAAGACCGAGTGGGTTGACGGAAATGATTTCACTTTCAAATTCGACCTTGCCCAGACCCCTGAAATCAATCTCGAACTTTCTAAGGATGACAAGATTGTCCTCTACAATATCGAGGTGTCAGACGAGGCTAAGAAGGAGATGAAGGAGAACCTTCTCAAGCAGTACGGCTCACTTGAAGAGGGCGAGGCTGCAAAGGAAGATGATTTCATTATCGTTGATTTCGAGCAGGGCGAAACCAAGGTTGAGGGTGCTTATGTGGCACTCCGCAGCATCAGTGCTGCTGTCAAGCCATCATTCGTAGGCCTCAAAGCCGGAGACAGCATCGATGTGAATGTCAATGAGGCATTCGAGAACGAGACTGACCGCGCTTCAATGCTCAAGGTTAACAAGGAGGAACTTGCTACTCTTGACCCTATGTACAAGATGACTGTGAAGAATGTCAAGACATTCGTCAATGCTCCTGTAAATCAGGATACTTTCGACAAGGTATTCGGCGAGGGCGTTGTAAAGAGCGAGGAGGAGTTCGATGCCAAGGTGGCTGAGAGACTTGCTGCTGAATATACTCACGAGGCAGACTGGCGTTTCTCAAAGGATGCAAAGGATTACATCCTTGCAAAAGCCGGCCTTAACGTTCCTGAGAAATTCCTCAAGAGATGGATTTTCGTCATCAACGAGGGTAAGTTCACCATGGAGGATATTGAGAAGGACTGGGCTCTGTTCATCGTTGACTACAAGTGGCAGATGATCCGCTCATACCTCATGCAGAAATACGGCGTGAAGATTGAGGAGTCAGACATCCTTGCAAGCGCTAAGGGATTTGCCGCATACCAGTTCGCAATGTACGGAATGAACAATGTTCCTGACGAGCAGCTTGAGGCATTCGCCAAGAACATCCTTGCTCAGGAAGACCAGAGCCGTCGTATCTACGACCAGGTTGAGAACGAGAAGACCATTGCAGCAGTACGCGAAGTCGTAACACTTGAGAGCAAGAATATTTCAGTCGCTGATTTCCGCGAGCTTAAATAGTCTCACAAATGACTGATTTTGAGAAATTTGCATCCGGTCACGGTTTGTCTTCGACAACCGTGTACCGGTATTCGTCTTTTTTGAACGGCTACATCAATCCAAGCATCCTTGAAGAGAGAAAACTCAATGTTGCCGCCATGGATGTGTTCAGCCGTCTGATGATGGACAGGATAATCTTCCTCGGTGTGGCTATAGACGATGATGTTGCCAACATTATTCAGGCCCAGCTTCTTTACCTGGCATCGAATGACAGCACGGCTGACATCTCACTCTATCTCAACACTCCAGGGGGACAGGTTACTTCCGGTCTTGGCATATATGACACCATGCAGCTCATCGAGCCTGATGTTGCAACCATCTGCACAGGGCTTGCAGCTTCAATGGGATCGGTACTCCTTTGCGCCGGAGCTCCCGGAAAGAGGGCGGCGCTTCCTCATTCAAGGGTGATGATTCACCAGCCTCTCGGCGGAGCACGTGGACAGGCAAGTGACATCATGATTGCAGCGAGAGAGATTGAAAAGACTCGTAAGGAACTCTATGACATCATTTCCGAGCATTCAGGTCAGCCTTATGACAAGATTTGCGCTGATGCAGAACGTGATTTCTGGATGACATCCCAGGAGGCTCTGGAATACGGAATGATAGACGAGATTCTCAAGAGAAAAAAGGACTGAGTGAATAATGGCAAAAAGAAATAAATCACAAAGATATTGTATGTTCTGCGGCAGGAGTGAGAATGAAGTCCCACTCCTGCTTCAGGGTTTGGATGCATGCATCTGTTCCGACTGCGTCAAACTTGCCGGAGACTACCTCAAAGAGGCGGAAGACCAAGGTGCAAAACCTTCTCCTGGCAAGATTGAGAAACTGATGAAACCCAAGGAAATCCACCAGTTCCTCGATCAGTATGTAATCGGGCAGGATAGGGCAAAGAAAATCCTGTCCGTATCGGTGTACAACCACTACAAGAGAATCAACAACAACCTCGTGGAGACCAATGAGGTTGAACTTGAAAAGTCAAACATTCTGATGGTCGGACCTACCGGTACCGGAAAGACATTGATGGCCAAGACTATAGCCAAGATTCTCGATGTCCCGTTCACCATAGTTGATGCGACCGTTCTCACTGAGGCCGGTTATGTCGGCGAGGATGTAGAGAGCATTCTCACCCGACTTCTTCAGGAGGCGGACTATGATGTGGCAAGGGCAGAGAGGGGAATAGTGTTCATAGACGAGATTGACAAGATTGCCCGCAAGAGCGATAATCCTTCGATTACAAGGGACGTGTCCGGAGAAGGTGTCCAGCAGGCTATGCTGAAGCTTCTCGAAGGCAATGTGGTCAATGTCCCACCTAAGGGCGGGCGCAAGCATCCCGAGCAGGAATTCATCAATGTCAACACGCAGAACATCCTCTTCATCTGCGGCGGTGCTTTTGAAGGCATCGAGCGCCGTATTGCCCAGCGTCTGAATACTCAGGTCATCGGTTACGGATCTTCTCAGAAAAAACAGGTTGACAAGAACAATCTCCTGCAATATGTCGAGGCCCAGGACCTGCGTTCTTATGGACTCATTCCTGAAATCATAGGACGTCTGCCGGTGGTAACTTACCTTGACAATCTTGACAGGGAAGCTCTCAAACGCATCCTTACCGAGCCGAAAAACGCAATCATGAGACAGTATGAGAAGATGTTCGAGATTGATGGTATCCGTCTTGTTGTGGAGCCGGAAGTTCTTGACATAATTGTCGATACTGCAATCGAGAACAAATTGGGAGCCAGGGGATTGCGTGCAATTTGCGAGAAAATCATGACGGATGCGATGTATGATGCGCCTTCTTCTGGAAAGAAGACTTTCAAACTCACGGCTGAATACGCTTCCGCCAAACTCAAATAAACCAGTATGAAACAATACATCCAGACCAACAAAGAAAGGTTCTTTGAAGAACTGTTCTCACTCCTGAGAATACCTTCAGTGAGTTCAAAAGAAGAAAACAGACCTGACATGAAGCGATGTGCAGACAGGCTTGTTGAACTGCTTCTCGAGGCAGGTGCCGACCAGGCCCGTGTCTGCCCGACTGCAGGTCATCCGGTTGTGTTCGGAAGCAAGCTTGTGGATCCGGCTCTGCCTACGGTCCTTGTCTATGGCCATTATGATGTCCAGCCAGCAGAACCTCTGGAGCTTTGGAAATCAGACCCTTTCGAGCCTGAAATCCGTGATGGAGCCATATATGCCCGCGGAGCCAACGATGACAAGGGACAGCTGTTCATGCACATCAAGGCTTTCGAGTTCCTTGTGAGAGAAGGGAAGCTCAGACATAATGTCAAGTTCATCTTTGAAGGTGAGGAAGAAATAGGCAGTCCTTCGCTTGCCCAGTGGGCAAAGGACAATAAGGAGATGCTTTCTGCAGATATCATCCTGGTCTCTGATACCACGATGATTTCAGAGGAGGTTCCTTCAATCAACTGCGGCATGCGCGGCCTTTCCTATGTCGAGGTCAAGGTTACAGGACCGGACAAGGACCTGCATTCTGGCCATTACGGCGGAGCCGTGGCCAATCCGATCAATGTCCTTTGCGACATGATTTCATCGCTTATCGACAAGGACGGGAAAATTACGGTCAAAGGCTTTTACGACGATGTAGTTGAACTTTCCGCTGAAGACAGGGCAAAGCTTGCACGTGCGCCTTTCAATCTTGAAGAATACAAGAAGTTCCTGGATATCAAGGAGGTAAAGGGCGAGAGCGGATATACCACAATGGAGCGCACCGGCATAAGACCATGCCTGGATGTGAATGGAATCTGGGGCGGATACACGGGCGAGGGCTCGAAGACTGTCCTGCCTTCGGAAGCTCATGCGAAGATTTCAATGAGACTTGTTCCAAATCAGGACAGCAAGACCATCACACGTCTTTTCGAGGAGCATTTCAAGTCGATTGCTCCGGATTATGTAAAGGTTGAGGTGACTCCTCACCATGGTGGAGACGGATTCCTGATTCCGATTTCTTCTCCTGCCTACCAGGCCGCTTCCAGGGCAATGACCGAGGTGTATGGGGTGGAGCCTGTTCCTTCACGCGGAGGCGGAAGCATTCCGATTCTCGCTGACCTTCAGCGTATTCTGGGCATTGATCCGCTCCTTATGGGATTCGGTCTCGAAAGGGATACCATCCATTCACCAAATGAAAGCTACCTGCTCAAACAGCTTTTCTGCGGAATGGAAGCCATCGCCCTCTTCTATAGATATTATTAGGTATTTTCTTTCGATACACGTTATCCTTTCAGCGAAGTCGAGAAATCTAAAACACAATACAATGAATAGAGAACAACTATTTGCACAGATAAAAGCAAAAAAGAGCATGCTCTGCGTCGGCCTGGACGTTGATTTCGACAAGATGCCGGAACATGTCAAGGCCCTTGCAAAAGGAGGCGAGGTTGCAATCGGAGGAGAACTTTTCAAGGGACGCGCCCGTTCCATCCTTGCATTCAACAAGGCTATCATCGACGCCACAGCACCACATTGCGTGGCCTACAAACCGAACCTTGCCTTCTATGAGTGCTATGGTATCGAGGGAATGAAGGCCCTGGACGCAACCGTGGATTACATCCGAAACAATTATCCGGAAATTTTCCTCATTGCAGATGCAAAGAGGGGAGACATCGGAAACACAGCGAGAATGTATGCCAAAGCTTTCTTTGAAGAAATGGATTTCGATGCTGTGACTCTGGCTCCTTATATGGGAAAGGACAGCGTGGAACCCTTCCTCGCTTATAAAGATAAATGGGCGATAGTCCTTGCCTTGACATCCAACCAGTCGGCCGTTCAGTTTCAGACTGCTCAGCGCGACGGCAAGCCTCTGTACCAGGCAGTTATGGAGGATATGATGAGCATTTCCACTCCAGACAACATGATGTTCGTAGTCGGGGCAACCAAGGCTGACAAATTGGAAGAAATCCGCAGCTTCTGTCCGGATAACTTCTTCCTTGTTCCCGGCGTCGGAGCCCAGGGAGGTTCTGCCGAAGAAGTGATTGCACATGGCGCAAATGACCACGGAGGACTGCTCATAAACTCCTCAAGGGGAATCCTGTTTGCCGGCAGCGGCGAGGATTATGCAAAAAAAGCAGCTGAGGCTGCTGCTTCAACTGCTGCATATCTTCTGTAGCCAGTCTTTTGAAATACATTTACTCAGGCATGGCCGCCACCAATTTTAAACTGGCTTGGGGTCATGCCTGTTTGTGTTTTGAAGAATTTTGAAAAATGGGACGGGGTCGCAAAATTCAGGTCATAGGATATATCCTGAAGTTTATACTTGTTTTCAATGAGCATTCTTTTGGCCGCCATTAGCGTAAACTGGTCAATCCATTGTGACGCAGTCTTTCCGGTGTTTTCATACAGGATTTGAGAAAGTCTCTTCGGGTTGACTCCGATTTCCCTTGCATAGAATTTCACATTCTCCCTGTCTTTGAAATGTTTCTTCAACTGTGCGAAAAATTTCTGTGGTATTTCTCCCTGATGGGTATGTGTTTTTATTCTCTTCTCCGTTACATTCAGCAAACGGATACATTCAAGAAACATGATCTTCATATATCCCCTGATGATTCCCGATATATAGCCACTGGCAGGCTCTTTAGAAGTCTTATACTCTTGCAGGAGTTTATCAATATAATTGAGTATCACATAGCACATATTCTTCTCCTGCTTGCTCAGATACAGATGTGGAACGCCCATGAGCAGAATCTCGAACTCCGGCCTGGCAATAAATTCATCCAGAAGTTCAAAATGTTCCTCTCCGATTCGGAGAACATCAATGTGATAGTTGTCAGAATAATTCAGCGGATAGAAAGGCATTCCCGGAGGGACGATGAGCACTTCATTTTGTCTGACCTCTATTTCGTTGATGTGAAACCTGTACTTTCCTGAACCTGAATGGCACAGGATTACCAGAAGCGAATCACAGCAGAACAGTTTTCCGTCGTATTTCGTCACCTTGATTTTCTCGTTTATGGAGGTGTAATTCTTGTATATGGAAATATCCATAAGTTTTTTTTGTCAAATTTAGAAAAAATTAAATAATTATGACAAATGTGGCAGAAAATAGGACAAATGTGATAAATGGGGGGGGGTAAATAGACGTATATTTGTAGTAGTTCTTGTGAAAGAACATTCTTTAACACACACAATTCAATTCTAATTTTTCTTTTGGCGGGGCTTTCCGGTCCCGCTTCTTTTGTGTTTTCCAGTCCGAAATCCCCGGGCCCTGAGTCTGTCAGCCGGGTAGGCCGGATTACTATGCAGAAAAACAGACATCCGAAAAAGCAAGTGACGGAATCTGCCACCTTGTACAGGCGCGTGCATCACTCCCGGCAGCTATCAGGTTGTTCCAGAGTTCGATAAGATTGCCTGTAATCAGCATTTCCTTGACAGGATGAGTAATCTTACCGTTCTTGAAACGGAATCCCTCGACACCAAAAGAAAAATCTCCTGTCACCGGATTGCTGTTACCCCCATTGAAGCCGGTTACATAGACTCCGCTGCCGCACAGCTTCAGGATATCCTGTAATTCAATATTTCCGGAGGATTCTCCTGTCTGTACAAAGGCCTTGACACATGGTCTCGACACATCTTCGACAGTAGGCTCAAAACCGGTCTTGGCGGCAAGATAAGTGTTGGTAAAGTATTGTTTCACAACGCCGTTTTCGATAATGGGAGCATTCCGGACCGCAACTCCCTCTGAATCATACAGCCTTGCTCCGAGTTTGCCGGCCTCCCTTCCCATATCCATGATGGTAAGGTTCGCAGGGAAAAGCTTCTTCCCGAGCGAGTCCTCAAGAAACGACATCTTCTGCTGCACTGAGGAAGCGTTGAGCGCATTAATGACTGGAGTCAGAAGGCGTGAAGCAACCGAGGTGTCAACCACCATCTTGTATTTTCCGCCTCTGCTTCTTTTAGGACTGAACTGTTTCAACACCTTTTTTAGCGCCTTTTCTGCACATTCTTCAAGGTCAACCTTATCTGCACTCCATGAGGAATCCCACCAGTAGCCGCTGTATTTGTTCCCCTCTTTGTCCGATACGTTCATTTCACAGAAACAGCCGGCGGAAGTTTCTGTATGCCTGGCTTCAAGGCCCTGCGAATCCAGAAGAATAGTATCATCAACGGAGTCAGACCACTCACATTCCTCGCTGATGAGGGACCAGTCTTTAGATGGGCTTGCCATCAGTTTCTCGTATTTCGACAGCCTTAATGCCTTTGCTATTCTCGAATCCACATCTTCTTCAAAATAAGCCTTGTCAAAAAGGCCGGCCTCGAACCCGGTAACGGCATCCTGAACGGTTCTTGCCTTCTGGGGAAGGCTTCTGCACGGGTCGCTTTCAAGCAGCCTTGTCGTGTCAATCGCCTTAATCAGAAATGCATCCAGATCTGCCCTTTCCAGACGGTTGGTTGAAAAAGTCCCATATTTCCCGTCCACGAACAGATAAAGGAAAATCGATCTGTCGGACGAATGGGTAACCTTGTCCAGCTGTCCGTTGAACACAGTAGCAGAGTCTGTCACGTTTTTGTTCAGTGACACCCTTATTGCCGAAGCCCCAAGCTCCAGTGCCCGTTCAATGCAAAAGCGGGCCATGCATATTTCGTTATCTGTAAGTAAATCAATCATATTTTTACTCCCCACCGACTATAAGGCTGCCGACCAAAACGGTCGGAATGCCGCAGGTTACAGGCACGCTCTGTTCCTTTCCGCAGGTCCATGTGCCATTATCAATTTTCATGTCATTTCCCACCGCCCTGATGTCAGCAAGCGCCTCCGGACCGTTCCCGATGATGTTGACATCCTTTACAGGCATGGTAAGATGCCCGTTTTCAATCAGATATCCGCTCTTGACAAAGAAGGTGAAGTCACCTTCTCCGATTTTCACCTGGCCGTTCGAAAACTCATCCACATAGATTCCTTTCTTAACGGATGCAACAATGGCTCCCGGATCAGCCTTCCCGCTTTCCATATATGTGGCCCTCATTCTTGGAATCGGGTTGTAGCGGAAACTTTCCCTCCTGCCGTTTCCGGTCGAGGGCACGCCGTACCAGGCTGCGCTCACCCTGTCGTGAAGATAGGATGTAAGGATGCCGTCCCTGACCATGTACGTCTTTTGAGCCGGTACTCCTTCGTCATCATAATTCCCTGAGCCTCTGTTATATGCCACAGTTCCGTCGTCAACGATATCAATCCCTTCGGGGCAGATTCTTCTGCCCATCTTGTCAGCAAAAATCGACTGGCCCTTACGGTTGAAGTCAGCTTCAAACGCATGTCCCATGGCTTCATGAAGCAGGATTCCCGATGCTCCGGCGCCCATTACCACGCTCATTCGTCCTCCTTTCGGCCTTCTGGCTTCAAACCGTGCATCAATCCCTTTGACCACTTCATTGGCCAGTTCCTCAATCAACTGAGTGTCAAGCATTTCGAATCCCTTTCGGAAACTTCTTGATGCGGTTCTCGTTTCGGATTTGTCTCCATCTTGAAATACCGCCGAGACGGTTACGCTTCCCATTGGCCTGCTGTCGAACCTTGCCTCATGCATGGAATTATACATCATGACATCACTCTCCGAATCGGATGCTCTTGCAATCACCTTCACAATCCTGCTGTCTTTTGAAGATACTTCCTTTTCCAACGTTTGTAGAAATGTCAGGATAGCCCTGGCATCCGCCTGCCTCCAGTCCTCGACGTCAGGGTATAAATCATGCCTCACATCCGGGGTACTGCAATAGGCAAGTGAGGAAGATGCTCCAAGCGCAATTGCCGACGCGGCTTTTGCGGCGGCGAGAATGTCTGCCAGGGCTGTCGTCTCGGAATAGGCATAGCCTGTTTTCTCGCCCTTGAGAACCCTTATGCCGACTCCGTAGTCTGTGTGGCATCCCCCGGAAGTTACTGCTCCGTCCTTCAGCATAAGGTTGAAATAGACGGTGTTCTCAAAATACAAGTCGCAGTAGTCACCTCCATTGCGGAGGGCTGTTGCGACGATTGTATCAAGTGTCGGGATATCCATCCCGAAAATGTTTAAATAGTATGAGTTGTCTTTCATTCAGTCTTGATCTCTGTGGCTTTGTCGGTGTTTACCAATGATTTGATGATATTATATGTTTTTTCATCGCGGATGTTCGTCACCTGGCCTTTCGCTCCTTCCGCAACGACCTTGAACGGAATCTGGGAATTGTCTGCAAGAATCCATCTCTCACATGCCGGAGCATAGTCATTGAAGAAGTAGGATAGTCCCACATGATAGCGTCTGCGTACTGTCTCCTCTGGTATATTGTGTCCTCCGGCGGCCACTCTTGCCTTCACGCGTTCGATTGCCAGCTCCGGTGAGTTCAGCCAGAAATACAGCACGGTCACGGTGTAGCCTGCACTCTGGGCAATTTTCACGGTCTTCAGCAATGACCTTGTCGCGAGAGTTGTCTCAACACCGAAGTCCTTGCGCCTGGCAAGCAGATATCTGATTTTCGTAATCATATAGCGGCTTGCAAGTATTGAGGCACTCTCAGGCTTGAAAGGGGAGAAGCCCTTTGCAAACTCATCGGAATTGACAAATTCGCTGCATTCCAGCATCTCCGGGAGCAGTGAATATGAGGCTGTCGTCTTGCCGGAGCCGTTGCATCCGGATATTATGAACATTCGTGGCATATGATCGATATATATATTATCACTATCTTTTGGCGGTGCTCACACCATAGCCGAACAAAGCGAAATCGCCCAGCAACGGATCCTCAGGGAACACTTCCCTCAGCGCATCCGTGATTTCCATGGCTGTTGTGATGTCCTTTGGCTTGCGTCCGGTAAGACCCAGTTCCGCAGCCTGGGTATATACATGGATATCAAGAGGTATGATGAGCTTTTTTTTGTCGGAATTCTTCCAAAGCCCCAGGTCCACCTTCCCGTCATCCCTTACCATCCATCTTCGCATCATGCTGATCTTCTTGTTCGGGGCACGGCGGTCTTCCTTCTGACCATATACCAATGTCCTCAACTGACTGTCTGTCAAGCTCTCAAGTGATGTCATGGATGTGTATAGCTGCCTGAGCCTCGAACATATTGCTGCAAATTCGCTCCATTTAACGGTCCGGTGCATGCTGGTGTCATCATCCCTGTAGTCTCCGGCCATGACATAGTCATAAGGCCTCCACTGCATCTGGTCGAACATCCTCGTACAGTCCCTGACAATCATTGCTCTCCTGCCCCACGCGAGGTGTGCGGAGAGCAAGGCGCTGATTTCGACATCTGCAAGAGTGGCCTCTCCGGATGCCAGCTTTTGCGCAAAATGAGTCGGGAATGCAATCGGATCCTCCTGAAAATACTTCGGATCATTGTATTCCTGAGCCCATTCTATCAACTGAATCTTTGTCGCTTGTTCCATAGAATACAAATATAGATAAAAACGGTGAGATAATCATGCGATTTCCCACCGTTTTGTTATCAGGTTACTTAAGTTTCGCAACATGCGGAACCGAACTTAACAATTACTTTGTAGCCGCCTCGAGTTTCTTCATCATTGAGAACATGAAAAGGCCGGATACGAGGCAGAGCGCGATGAGCACCGTCCATACACCCCAAAGAGGAAGCCTTCCCCAAAGCAGGCCAGGAATCGATACAAGGTAGTTTCCGATTGCTGTTGCAGCGAACCAGCCACCCATCATCATACCCTTGTACTTAGGAGGAGCAACCTTTGAAACGAATGAGATACCCATCGGAGAAAGAAGCAGCTCGGCAAAAGTAAGTACGAGGTAGGTTGAGATAAGCCATGTCGGAGAAACCAGATCCGGACTCACTGTTCCGCCAAGTTCCTTCGGAGAGGCCAGTGAAAGTGAACCGATTGTAAGGATAAGGAAGCCGGCAGCGGCAACGAACATTCCCATACCAATTTTTCTCGGTGCAGAAGGCTCTTTGCCCTTCTTTGCCAGAGCTCCGAAAATCGCAAGTGAAATAGGAGTCAGAGCGACAACATAGAAAGGATTGAACTGCTGGAAGTCTGAAGGCTGGATTGAAACTGTCTCAGGCATGGTGAAATAGAGTCCGAGAGCACCTCCCCATAATGCAAGGGTGGCTACTCCGGAAATCGCCTTGCCTTTTCCGGTTTCAGACTGGAACACGCCGAAGAGGGTATAGATTGATATGGCAATCAGAGCAAGAGCCCAGATGTTGAAACCTATTCTAAGGCCTCCGGTAACGGCATTGGCAGTGTAGTCGCGGGCAAAGAGAGTCATTGTGGCACCGTTCTGGTGGAAGGCCATCCAGAAGAAAATCACCACTGCAAATACGAGGACAAGGGCTGTGATGCGGCTCTTGGTCTGTGCAGGAGTAAGCTCGACCTCAGCAGCCGTAGCTGGGCTGGATGCTTTCTGCTTGGCATTCACGTCTGCATGCCTGAACCAGCTGCGACATCCGTAATAGATTGCTACAGAAAGGATAAGAGATATGCATGCAACGGCAAATCCATAGTTGTAAGCAGTTGAAAGCTTCTCGATATAGAATGGAGCAAAACTTGCCATGTCCATTGAAGCGGCACCTGGCATGCTTGCGGCAAGTCCTTCGAGTTTGCTCAGATTTTCAGGAGTGATTGTCCCGTTCATCATCTGATGGGCAAGAGCTGGAATGTTTGCATTGTAAACGAGGCCCGCCTTTCCGAGGAAGAAGTTGGTGACATACTTGGCCATAGAAGGAGCGAACATGGCGCCGATGTTGATGGCCATGTAGAAAAGACTGAAAGCAGAATCCCTCTTGGCTTCATATTTAGGGTCATCATAAAGGTTTCCGACGAGCACCTGCAGGTTGCCTTTGAAAAGCCCGGTACCCAGGGCGATGAGAGCCAGCGCTCCGAACATCAGGATTTTTCCGGCGATATCGGCACCTGTCGGGATTGAGAGGCAGAGATAGCCGGTGAACATGACTGCGATACCGATAGTAACGCATTTGCCATATCCGATTTTATCGGCGAGGATACCTCCGATAAGGGGCATGAAATATACTCCGGCAAGGAAAATTGAATAAATCTGTGTGGCGGCAGCCGCGCTGTAGCCGAATTTCGCCTGAATGAACAGGAGGAAAATGGCAAGCATTGTGTAGTAACCGAAGCGCTCACCTGTGTTGGCGAGGGCGAGGGCGAACAAACCTTTTGGTTGACCTTTGAACATAGTGTTTTTGTTTATTAATGATTACTCAGTTTTGGGCAAATATAAGGAAAAATATTAACTTTGTAGGTTGTCAAATAAATATATGGTAAAATGAAACGCGCATTTTTAACGGCGGTGACAGCCTTGATGGCTTTGAGTCTGGCGGCCCCGACATCGGCAAATAATGATAAAGACAGGGAGGGAGTTGTTACGTACAGCCTTCCGACAACGGTTATAACCTTGGATGTGGAAGCCTCTCAGGAGTCCTTCCACGCCGGTCCTTATGCCAAGTTTGCTGACAAGTATCTCGGTATCAAGGCTCGTCAGAAGGATGAGGTTACGGTTCAGGTGACCAGTATCAAGCTCACACCCAGAGTTGAGGCAGACCAGAGCAGACGCTATAGCCTTCAGGTGCCGAAGGGAGAAGTTGACGGCAACCTTTTCAAACTTTGCAGTGCCGGACTTGTTACGTTTACGGATGCAACTTTTGGTGAGGGAGTACAGTGGCGTTTCCCTCAGCAGTCAAAGGCTGATTTTGCAGGGAAGGGGGTATCTTCCAATCTGACTTCCGAATCGACCACTCTGTATCGCAATCAGAAAAAGGAGTCTGCCTACAGCAAGGTAGCCGTCCAGCAGAGCATGGTAGTTGAGAAATCGATTGAGAAAAAGGCTTCTGAAGCGGCCCAGACCATTTTCAAACTCCGTCAGAAAAGACTTCAGATAGTCACGGGCGATACGGATGCAACCTATAGCGGCGCTGCAATGGGGTCTGCTCTGGAAGAATTAGTCAGGCTTGAGGAGGAATATATGTCCCTTTTTGTCGGCTATTCGGAAAGCAGGACAATGTCCATGTCCTTTGACATCATCCCGGATGCAAGTGCCGAGAGCCAGATGTACATCGCATTCAGAGTGTCTGACACGGCAGGCCTTCTTCCTGCAGACAATCTCTCGGGCAAGCCTGTATTGATGGAAATCATCCCTCAGAGCTTCGTCGAAGCAGAACCTTCGGTAACGGCAAAGAAGGCGGAGAAAAACAAGAAACTCAAAACGGATCTTGTGCACTACCGCATTCCGTCAGTCTGTACCGTGAAAATTATGGATGGAATGAATCTGCTCCTTCAGACGAGGGTCCCGGTGTATCAGCTCGGCCGCGAGTCGTCACTTCCTGCAAATATCAAGGTAAAATAATGAATAATAATATTTAAAACTATGACAATCAAAGAACTGGATCCACAGATAGTGTGGAAGAACTTTTACGAGATCACACGCATTCCAAGACCTTCAAAACATGAGGAGAAGATTGCGAAATACTTATATGACTGGGGAGTAAGCCATGGCTTCGAAACCATCATCGACGGCAGCCCGATCGGAAACGTCATCATCAGGAAATCGGCCACCCCTGGCTGCGAGAACATGAAGGGAGTCATCCTTCAGGGACACATGGACATGGTGCCGCAGAAAAATGCAGATACTGTCCATGACTTTGAAAACGATCCTATAGAAACCTATATCGACGGGGACTGGGTACGTGCCAAAGGCACAACCCTCGGTGCTGACAACGGCCTCGGAGTCGCAATGGCACTGGCCGTTCTCGAATCGGACAACATCAAGCACGGCCCGATCGAGGTACTCATCACATTCGATGAGGAGACAGGTATGACAGGAGCCCAGGCTCTCAAGCCGGGAGTGCTCAAAGGCGACATCCTCATCAATCTCGACTCGGAGACCGAAGGCGAGTTCTGCATCGGATGTGCAGGTGGACTGGACTTTACCGGTACTGCCGATTACCCAATGCTGGAAAAACCGGAGGGATGGCTCCCTTACGAGTTGTCTGTCAAAAGGTTGCGCGGAGGCCATTCGGGTATCGAAATCATTCTTGACAGGGCGAACGCGAACAAGGCAGTTGCATATACCGTATATGCACTCATGAATGAGGTGGGAGTGAAACTTGTGGACTTCAAGGGCGGTACTCTGAGGAATGCTATCCCGAGGGAAGCATTTGCTACACTTTATGTCAGTCCGGACAAGGCTGAGGATGCAAAGGCTTTAGTGGAGCATGTCTTCTCAGCCCTCGTTGAAGAATATAAATCTACCGACCCTCTCGCAGAAGTTCATTTTGAACCGGCAGAGAGACCTGATCTCCCTTATGTGGAGGATGAGGCTGCCATGAAGTTCATACAAGCTCTCATTGCCTGCCCGGACGGAGTTGAGAAGATGAGTGCTTCCGTATCAGGACTTGTCGAGACTTCCAACAACCTAGCCGTGGTGTCTATTGGGAACGGTCGTTTCGAGGTACGCACCCTCATGAGAAGTTCAGTTGACCTTGCAAAGGAGGCGCTTGCACTCAAGATTCGATCAATCTTTGAACTTGCAGGAGTGAACGTCTCATTTACCGGAGGATATTCAGGATGGGCTCCAAACGCTTCTTCCGAGATTCTTTCGCTCATGAAGACCCTTTACAAGGATATATTCGGCAATGAACCTGCAGTGATGGCTATCCATGCTGGTCTTGAATGTGGTATTCTTGCAGGTGCATATCCACATTGGGACATGATTTCATGCGGTCCTACCCTGGAAAGCCCGCATTCTCCTGACGAGCGTGCCAACATCCCTTCAGTTGCCAAGATGTGGTATTTCCTGAGGGCAGTGCTGGAGGCAATTCCTGTAAAGTAATTGTTTGATATTTAAAAAATTATTCCTATATTTGCAGCCCATTTGCGGGGAAATCTCCCTACAGATGGGCGCAAATTATTATTAAACAGTTAATTACAAACAAAATGATCAAACAGTACGAAACCGTTTTCATTGCAACTCCCGTTTTGTCTGAGGCTCAGATGAAGGAAGCGGTAAAGAAGTACACTGACCTTATCGTAAGAAAAGGTGGAGAAGTAGTGTACGAAGAGGACTGGGGGCTCAAACAGCTCGCCTATCCGATCCAGAAGAAGACCACTGGATTCTATTATCTTATTGAGTTCAAGGCTGACTCACAGTTCATCGAGAGACTCGAGACCGAGTACCGTCGCGACGAGAGGATTATCCGTTTCCTCACTTTCGCTATGGACAAACATGCTGTGGCTTACGCTGAGAAGAGAAGAGCTAACAAACAGGCTAAATAATTGAGGAGGATAGAATTATGGCACAGAACAATGAAATCCGTTATCTTAACCCTCCTACAGTAGAGGTTAGAAAGAAAAAATACTGCCGTTTCAAAAAAGCAGGTATCAAATATGTAGATTACAAGGATGCTGAGTTCCTCAAGAGGTTCCTCAACGAGCAGGGTAAGATTCTCCCTCGCCGTCTCACCGGTACTTCACTCAAATTCCAGAGGAAGGTTGCTCAGGCAGTGAAGAGAGCACGTCATCTCGCACTCCTTCCATACGTAACAGATCTTTTGAAATAAGGAGGACAGCAATATGGAGATTATTCTTAAGAAAGATGTGGCTAACCTTGGCCACGCTGACGACATCGTCAATGTAAAGACAGGATATGCTGTCAACTACCTTATCCCACAGGGATTTGCTTCAATGGCAACAGCTTCTGCAAAGAAGGTTCACGCTGAGAACCTCCGCCAGAGAGCTCACAAGATTGCCAAATTCGTTGCTGACGCTGAGTCTCTTGCAGCTAAACTTGCCGAGACAACTGTAAAAGTTGCTGTAAAGGTAAGCGAGAGCGGCAAAATCTACGGTTCAGTTACAACTGCTCAGCTCGCTGAGGCTCTCGTAGCAGCAGGCATCGAGGTTGACAAGAAAGACATCACCGTTGCAGAGTCTGCAAAGGAGCTTGGTGTTTACGAAGCATCAGTAAAATGCTACAAGGACATCAAAGGTACCTTCAAATACGAGATTGTTGCTGAGTAATCATTACCGCACAATGATAAAAGGATGGCCGAGCGGCCATCCTTTTTTGTTAGCTATTTCTCTTTAGCTTCTTTGTCGGACTCGACTGTGTGAGCAGAATCTTTGTATTTGAAGCGCCTGATTTTTGAGGTCGCAGTCTTTTCGAAAGGCTCCTTCATCACTTCAACGTCATTCACCTTCGAGAACTTGCTCACCTGCTTGTTGACGAAATTCAGAATCTGAGCCTTGCGGGCATCGAGCTTCTTGTAGAACTCGTCCTCACCCTCCTTGTCCCATTCAATCATATTCTCGTCAAGCTGGATAAGAGCAACCAGACGTCCGTTCCTTTCAACCACAATCGACTCGTTGACTCCGTCGATATTGTTGATGACATTCTCAATCTCTTCAGGGTAGATGTTCTCTCCCGATGGTCCCAGAATCATATTGTTCTTGCGGCCCTTGATGTAGAATCGTCCTTTTTCATCCTGGATTGCGAGGTCATTGGTATGGAACCAGCCATCCTCTGTGAAGACGCTCTTTGTCCTCTTCGGGTCCTTGTAGTAGCCGAGCATGACATTGTTTCCCTTTGCAACTATTTCACCCTCACCGGTTTCTGGATTCACGTCATGCAGTTTCAGCCTCACACCCCTGACAGGGTAACCAATCGAGCCGACGGCCCTGCCTCTTCCCATTGCATAGCTCAGCAGAGGAGAAGTCTCCGTGAGTCCGTAGCCTATTGCATAAGGGAATTTTGCCTTGAGCAGGAATGCCTCCACCTCGCCGTCCATCTTTGCTCCTCCGATTCCGAAGAATGTGATGTGCCCTCCGAATACTGCGCGGAGCTTCATTCCGATGATTCTGCACATGAATTTATTCATATGTGTGTTCATCCATGAAAGCGTACGGCTTTTCTGTATGGTCGGAAGCACGCTTGCCTTATATACCTTCTCGATGATAAGCGGCACTGAAAGCATAGTAGTCGGCTTGACGGTCTTGAGAGCCTTCATCAGGATTGAAGCGACAGGCGGTTTTGAAAGATAGTAAACAGTCGCACCGCAATACATAGGATAAAGCATGCAGATAGTCATCTCCAGTGTATGCGCCATAGGCAGGATTGAAAGCCATCTGTCCCTTGATGTCCTTTTGCAGGTACGGTAGCATGAAATCACATTCGATGTAAGGTTGCGGTGGCTCAGCACGACTCCCTTGGCACTTCCGGTCGTTCCGGAGGTATAAATAATCGTAGCAATATCTTCTGGTGTCGGAATTGAAGTCTTGCCGTCGCAGGTGAACTGGTCTTCATTGGCATTCAATACTTCGAAGGTATCCATGTCAATCACCAGAGTCATTTTCTTCCTGATTTCCTCGCTTACTTTTGAGGCAAGTCTCTGCGAAACGAAGATAACCTTGCTCTCAGAGTGGTTGATGATATTGGTTACTTCATTTTCTGAACTGTCAGGAAGGATTGGAATGGCGATTCTGCCGAAAGGCACGATGCTAAAAAATGCTGCCGACCAGTTAGGCATGCTCTGTGACAGGATTGCAATCTTGTCGCCAGCTCCGATTCCGTACTGCGTCAGTTTCTTTGACAGGGCATCGCTCCTATGCTTGAGATCCGCATAGGTATATCCGCCTGTTTTTGAATCAGCCCACTGGGTGAACTGGTTTTTACTATATACGGTGGTGGAGAATTCATACAGTTTTGCAAGTGTGTCTATGTATTTCTCCCTGACCTTCTTCAGATTTTTGTAAATGAACTTATACATCAGAGTTATAATTGATTGATAAGATTTTAGCAGGCGGACTAATGGGTTATATAGCCTTTGGGATGTTTCCCGGTCAGGTGCATCTGCTCATAAATCTGCTGGATGCGCTCCATGTCTGCTCTGGCATTGTCGGTGAGTTCAAACTTCTCTCCTCTTCCGACATGCTTTGTAGCCCAGTCAAAATATCCGAGATAAACCGGGCAGCCAACTTCCCTGGCAATGGTATGGAAGCCTGTTTTCCATTTTTTCACAGGCTTTCTTGTTCCTTCGGGAGCAATGGCCAGATGAACAACCTTCTCCGCTTTCATCTCACGTATTACGCTGAGAACCAATGCAGAAGGATTCTTTCTGTCAACCGGCAGTCCTCCGAGCTTGCGGAGCAGCCAGCCCATAGGTCCCCAGAAAAACTCCTTCTTGATCATGCACCTTGCATCTCCTCCGAGTGATTTGTAGTAGAGATATGAAATGGCAAAGTCCCAGACTGATGTGTGCGGCACACCGAGGATGATGCACTTGTCCTCAGGCACAAGTCCTGAATCAACCGTCCACCCCAAGGCCCTGAGGAGCCATCCGCAGAATTTTCTCCACATATTCCAAGAATATTTTAATGTAACTGTCTAAATGTCAATGTCCTCCAGTTCTGTTTCGGAGCGGAGGTGCTCCCTGATGAAGTTCTGTCTGTCGATTGTGTTGTCGCCCATGTAGAACTCCATTATTTCAGCTATCGACTCTTCGTCACTCAGTTTGACCCTGTCCAGCCTCATATTCTCGCCGATGAAGTCCACGAACTCCTCGTATGAAATCTCTCCGAGACCTTTGAATCGGGTTATCTCCACACCGGTCTTGAGCTCAGCAATGGCTCTTTCTTTTTCTTCAGAGTTGAAACAGTATCTGATGTCCTTCTTGTTCTTGACCCTGAAAAGGGGAGTCTGAAGGATGTGCACATGGCCGCGGCGTATCAGATCCGGGTAATACTTCATGAAGAAGGTGAGCACGAGCATCCTGATGTGCATTCCGTCATCATCGGCATCGGTTGCAACAATGATGCGGTTGTAGCGCAGGTTATCCATGTCATCTTCCACTCCAAGCGCATTAATCAGAAGGTTAAGTTCTTCATTTTCAGCTACTTTCTTGCGGCTTTCCTTATAGCAGTTGATAGGTTTTCCCCTAAGGCTGAATACCGCTTGCGTATCGGCTCTGCGTGCCTTGGTGATAGTTCCGCTTGCAGAGTCTCCCTCCGTGATGAATATGCTTGTAAGTTCTCCGAGCTCTTTCTTAGCTTCTGAAAGCTTGTCGTTGTAATGAATCTTGCAGTCGCGGAGCTTCCTGTTGTAGATGTTGGTCCTCTTGTTCCTCTCCTTGGTCTTTTTCTGGATGGTGGAGATTTCCTTCCTTTCCTGCTCGGATGCTGTAATCTTCTCCTGGAGTACCGGAATTATTTCCTTATGTATATGGAGATAATTGTCGAGGTTTGTCTTTACGAAATCGTTGACAAAGCTCCTGATGGTCGGACCCTGGTCATAGGTCCTGCTGCCGTCTTCATTGATGGTTTCAGTGTCCCACATGTAGTTGGAACCGAGTTTGGTCTTTGTCTGGCCTTCGAAGTTCGGTTCCTGAATCTGGATGCTGATGGCTCCGATGATGCCCTGACGGATGTCCTCGGGTGCAAAATCCTTCTTTGCCACAGTCTTATAGAACTCCTTGAGGGTTTTAGCCACTGCCTCCCTCATTGCCGCGAGATGTGTTCCTCCGTCGCGGGTGTTCTGGCCGTTGACGAATGATGCGATGTTTTCGCCATAGCTGTTTCCATGTGTGAGCACGATTTCAATGTCCTCGCCAACCAAGTGAACAGGCTCATACAGAGGGGTTTCTGAAATGTTGTCCTTGATGAGGTCGAGCAGTCCGTTCTCTGATTTGTACGCCGTGCCGTTGAGGTTGAGGGTGAGGCCTTTCTTCAGATAGGAATAGTTCTTCATCATGGATTCGATGAATTCCATGTGGAAATTATAGCCGGTGAACAGGTGCTCGTCCGGAACGAAACGCACGTAAGTTCCGTTCTTTTCCTTGGTCGGTCTCTGGCCCTGGTCCACGATCTTTCCTTCGCGGAATTCAGCAAAAGCACTCATCCCGTCCCTGTATGCCTCGACGTAGAAAGTTGAGGAAAGGGCATTTACCGCCTTCAGGCCGACTCCGTTCAAACCTACGGATTTCTTATAGCCTTTTGTGTCGTACTTTCCTCCGGTATTCAGGACGCTCACGGCCTTGACAAGAGAATTCAGAGGAATTCCACGGCCGAAATCCCTGACAGAAGCTTCCTTTTCATTGATATTGATCAGAATCTGCTTGCCGAAACCTGCGGAGAACTCATCAATCGAGTTGTCCACAACCTCCTTGAGCAGGACATAGATTCCGTCTCCGAGGTCTTCACCATTACCCAGACGTCCGATATACATTCCCGGTCGCCTGCGGATGTGTTCAACGCCTTCCAGCGTTCTGATATTATCGTCGGTATAGTTGTTAACTTCTGCCATATTAGTGATTTTCATTTCTATGGATGCCCACCCGGGCACACAAACCCATAATCACGCAAATATACAAATTAATCTTCAATATCCCGTTTTATTTTCGCCCGGATATAAAAAAAGGTGGTTGGATAAACCAACCACCATATTCATTGCTCTGAAATTTCTTAGAGCTTAGGACCAGCAGCTACGAGAGCCTTGCCGAGGTCGTTTCCGGTGAACTTGCTGAAGTTCTTGATGAAACGAGCAGCGAGGTCTTTAGCTTTCTCCTCCCACTGGCAAGCGCATGAGTAAGTGTCGCGTGGGTCGAGGATAGCTGGATCAACGCCAGGAAGCTCGGTTGGAACCTCGAAGTCGAAGTAAGGAATCTTCTTGGTCGGAGCCTTCTCGATTGAACCGTCGAGAATAGCGTCGATGATACCGCGGGTGTCACGGATTGAGATACGTTTTCCGGTACCGTTCCATCCTGTGTTCACGAGGTAAGCCTTGGCACCTGTAGCCTGCATTCTCTTAACGAGCTCCTCACCGTATTTGGTTGGGTGGAGTGAAAGGAATGCTGCACCGAAGCAAGCTGAGAAGGTAGGAGTTGGCTCTGTGATACCACGCTCTGTACCGGCAAGCTTAGCGGTGAATCCTGAGAGGAAGTAGTACTGAGTCTGCTCAGGAGTAAGGATTGAAACTGGAGGAAGAACTCCGAATGCGTCAGCTGAAAGGAAGATAACCTGTTTTGCGTGAGGACCCTTTGAAACCGGTTTAACGATGTTGTCAATGTGGTAGATAGGGTAAGAAACGCGGGTGTTCTCGGTTACGCTCTTGTCAGCGAAGTCGCATTTGCCGCCTTCGAGTACTGTAACGTTCTCAAGGAGAGCGTCTTTCTTGATTGCTCTGTAGATATCTGGCTCTGACTCTGGGTCGAGGTTGATAACCTTTGCATAGCAACCGCCTTCGTAGTTGAAGACTCCCTCGTCATCCCAGCCGTGCTCGTCGTCACCGATAAGCAGACGTTTAGGGTCGGTTGAAAGGGTGGTCTT